>JAUUSJ010000322.1 GCA_030841965.1 Blautia sp. | reverse complement strand
GAAAAAGAATGCCGATTTTCTCGAAAATAAAACAAATGCAGAAAGAGCAGAACAATTATTTGGATCAGATTGGCGCAAGATAATAGAAACTTCTACAACTGATATTCGAGATAAATTTGAAAGAAGAATGCGTATTTACAAAGAAAAGTTTGCTAGGACTGAAAAAGGAGCAATAACGTTGGGCTGGAAATTCGAGCTTATGAATAAGCTCAGTGGAGATCTTTCTGGTCAGATAAAATTGAATATCAGTCAGGTATATGATGTATACGCAGGAAGAAATCTCCCTGATGAGAAACGTAATGCATATGTAAATGGAAGAATTGTTCAAGATTCTGGCGTTGCAGAGTATATATTGATAACAGATAGAGTTAATTCTGCTCAAGAAATTATTGATAAGATGATTCCTATCAGTGAATATGTGCAGATGAATCCGAATATTTATTTTGCTTGTAAAGCACTCAATTATAGAACTTTTGCTGAAAAATATGATGGAAATCGTCCATTGGCAGTTCAAGTGGATTGGAGTATTAGAAATGACAAATTAAAATCAAATTTAGTATTTGATCATCCTCTTGAGATGAATGGTGATGAAATGGCCATGCGATTGCTTCGATGTCTGCATTATTTGGGAATAAAAAATACAGATGATATTAACTCAGACAATACTGATATGGAATAAAATCAATATAAAGAAAGATGAGGAAGAATTAAATGAATTTGATTAGTTTGTTTTCTGGTTGTGGAGGCTTAGATTTAGGCTTCGAGAAAGCTGGATTTCAAATTCCTGTTGCAAATGAATTTGATAAAAGCATTTGGGAAACCTTTAAGGTTAATCATCCCAAAAGCCATTTGATTGAGGGGGATGTAAGGCAAGTTAAAAAAGAAGATTTGGCACAGTATATTAATGGTGATGTGGATGGTATTATTGGAGGACCACCGTGCCAATCGTGGTCTGAAGCTGGAGCGTTGAGAGGAATTGAAGATGCACGGGGTCAATTATTCTATGATTATATAAGAATTTTAAAAGAGTTTAAACCTAAATTTTTTTTGGCAGAGAATGTAAGCGGAATGTTAGCAAATAGACATTCAGAAGCTGTAAAAAATATAGTTTCGTTATTTGATGAAGCTGGTTATGATGTTTCGTTAACCTTGGTTAATGCGAAAGATTACGGCGTTGCGGAGGAAAGAAAAAGGGTTTTTTATATAGGATTTAGAAAAGATCTTAAGATTGATTTTTCTTTTCCTAAAGGTTCCACAGAAGATGATCAAAAAAAAATTACGTTAAGAGATATAATATGGGATTTACAAGAAACGGCGGTTCCTTCAGGGGAAAAAAACCATCATAATCCAAAAGCTATTAATAATAATGAATATTTTACAGGAGAATATTCACCTATTTTTATGAGCAGAAATCGTGTCAAAGCATGGGACGAACAAGCATATACGGTTCAGGCTAGCGGGAGACAGTGTCAATTACATCCTCAGGCACCTAAAATGGTGAAATATGGAAAAAATGATTGCCGCTTTGTGGAGGGAAAAGAACATTTGTACAGAAGAATGACCATTCGAGAAATAGCAAGAGTACAAGGTTTCCCAGATGATTTCAAATTTATATATGATGGTGTGAATGATGCATATAAGATGATTGGAAATGCTGTACCGGTTAATCTTGCATATGAAATAGCAGTAGGTATTAAAGAGGCTCTGAAAAATCAAAATAACTAAAAAAATAAGAAAATATTCTAAAAGAGCGTATCAAATGATATGCTCTTTTAGAATATTAGTGTGAACTTCCTGTGAGAAGTATCACTTAACCAGCCAACAACTGAGTGAGA
>JAUUSJ010000122.1 GCA_030841965.1 Blautia sp. | reverse complement strand
AAATATTTGAAAGTATAGTGTTTATACGGATAATCAAAAATTAGATATAAAATTTATTATAAATTATGCTTTTGATGATAATAGCAATGCATTCAAGTTGGCGGGGTCTGTGTTAGAGGCACTTACTGGTAGAAATATAAACGGTATTATTGAAAACTTAAAAAGCGATAATCCGCTTACAAAGATTAAAGAAGAAAAAGATTTACACGAGAATATTAAAAATTTCTTTACGGAGTTGTTAGTTGAAAGAGGAAATCGGTTAGTGGTTTTCATAGATGAATTGGATAGATGTAAGCCAAGCTATGCTGTTCAATTATTAGAAAGAATAAAACATTATTTATATGATGACAGAATTACGTTTGTTTTTTCTGTTAATTTAGGTGAGCTACAACATACAATAAAGCATTATTATGGTAATACATTTGATGCGTGCAGATATTTAGACAGATTTTTTGATATGAGAATATCCTTGCCACCAGCAGATAAAACTGCATTTTATAGGGAAATGGGGTTGGAATCTAGTTATGTCTTAGAAAAAATATGTCGAAAAGTAATAGATACATATAATATGGAGTTGCGTGAAGCCACTCGTTTTTATCGACAAGTGAAAACAGCAGCATATGAGCCTACACATGAGAGTAGAAAATTTGATTTTTCTTTTTCAGATGAAAAAGGAAGACAACTTTTATTGATGTATGTGGTTCCAATTCTTGTAGGACTAAAAATTGTTGATATATCGTTATATAACCAATTTGTATGCGGAAAAAGTTCGAAACCACTTATGGATATTTATAAAGATTCTGATAAGGGAGAATGGTTGGCTACACGATTGCTGAATAGAAATGAAGCCTTTGAAGTGGAAGAAGGTAAGAGTGTAGTTACTGTTGAACAAAAAATCCAACAGTTATACGATGCAATTTTTGTTACAGAATATACGGGAAATGTGTATCATACCATACTTGGAGAGTACGAGTTTGATGATAATTCTAAGAACTTTGTGAAGAGTGTTGAGAGTATGCTTTCAGTATATGCAGATTATAATATATAATCCTTAGTAGTAACCCATTCCGTTTTACTACTAACTTTACTACTAACAGGTAGTAACAACATGCTCCATCTTGCACCATTTTGCCAAGATGCCACCTAAATCACACATTTCACAAATCCCCGAAATCCCTTGCAAACAAGGGCATTCCGGGGCAATTCAAGGAGAAATAAAACAATGATAAAAATACTTTTCATCTGCCACGGCAGTGTTTAAGGGACGGGGCAAAAGCCTTGAGTTTATTGGGGTTCTTGGATGGAAACGTAGAATTTACACCTTATTTACACCTTTGGAAGATCGGATTGGTAATCAAGACGTAGGGAAAACTTACGTCTTTTTTGATTGAAGGAAAAAGGCGTTACGTATCGGCTAAAAAGAATAATGTATCGGCTGAAAATAATAGTATTTTTGCCGATAATATGATATACTAAGTAATAGATTAGTACGTTTTTGATTTATGACGGAGGATAGCAGATGAAACATCTTTCAGTTACTGAAATAGCAAAAAAATGGAATATATCAGAGCGAAGTGTTAGAAATTATTGTGCTCATGGACGAGTGGATGGTGCTTTTCTTATAGGAAAGACGTGGAGAATTCCCGAAAATGCAGAAAAGCCGGAGCGTTCCAATAAAAAGAAAGAGCAGCCAATTACATTGCTGGATATTCTGCAGGAGCAGAAGGCAAGTAAATACTCTGGTGGGATTTATCATAAGACACAGATTGATTTAACATATAACTCCAATCATATTGAAGGCAGCCGCCTGACCCATGATCAGACCAGATATATCTTTGAAACCAACACCATCGGTGTAGAAAAAGATGTGCTGAATGTGGACGATGTGATTGAAACAGCAAATCACTTCCGCTGTATTGATATGATTATTGATAATGCAAAGGCAGTTCTGACAGAGAAGTTTATCAAAGAACTTCATCTGATCTTGAAGAGCGGTACTAGTGATTCCAGAAAAGATTGGTTTGCAGTAGGCGATTATAAAAAGATACCGAATGAAGTCGGTGGTATGGATACAGCACTTCCGGAAGAAGTTGCCGATAAAATGAAAACTCTGCTGACAGAGTACAACGGAAAAGAAGAAAAGAATTTTGAGGATATTCTGGATTTCCATGTGAAGTTTGAACGTATCCATCCATTCCAGGACGGCAACGGTCGTGTGGGCAGATTAATTATGTTTAAGGAATGCCTGAAATATAATATCGTTCCGTTTATCATCGAGGATAATCTGAAGATGTTCTATTATCGTGGATTGAAAGAATGGAACAATGAAAAAGGATATCTGACTGATACCTGCCTGACCGCACAGGACAAGTATAAGGCGTATTTGGATTATTTTAGAATTGCATATTAAACGTGATTCAAAGTGAAAAATTTGTGCTTTGAGAAAAAATAATGATATACATTTCAAAGACGGGAGTAAATACATGTTCTATAAAATGATAGAAAATAAGTGTACACAATGGTATGAATCAGAACGGTGTACGGTTAAAAACTTAATTGAATATATAGAGAAAACAGGGCAGATGCGTGATGCTCAGATTGAGGCTATTAAGGTATATCTGTTTCTAAAAATTGCCTGTGAATGTAAGCCGTTGACACAGCTGTTTAGACAGGGATTCTTTAATTCTATTGATTTGAATGAGATAGAATTGTCAAAATCCACTCGTGAATATTTGTTTCAGAATCCAGCGGCAGCGACATTGTTTGAATATGCATGTTTGACAAATGATAAAGGTGAACAGGTATCTGAAAAACTGGAAAAACAGATAAAGAAAGATCCAACGGGAATTGATTATAATGAATTCTTTCGTAATGCGTTTTATGGTGTTTCCTATACGGATTATCTGTTTAGCCTTCCTATGGGTGCAGGTAAAACGTATTTGATGGCGGCATTTATTTACTTGGATTTATATTTTGCTTATAACGAGCCAACAAATCCGTCATTTGCACATAACTTTATCATATTTGCACCATCAGGTTTGAAATCATCAGTGGTTCCAAGTCTTAAAACAATACAAAACTTTAATCCATCATGGATTCTTCCGGAGCCGGCAGCAACAGACATCAAGAGGATGATTTCTTTTGAAGTGTTGGATCAAAGCAAAACTGCAAAAAAATCAAATAAGACAAAAAATCCAAATGTTCAGAAAATCGCTAATCATCAGCCGCTTTCTGAGTTGTTTGGTCTTGTTGCTGTTACTAATGCGGAAAAAGTAATTCTTGAGCGTATTCAGGAAAAACAGGGACAGATAAATATGTTTGAAGAAAGCGAGGACGATAAAGACCGACAGGCAAATGAACTTCGTAATTTAATTGGTAAGTTACCATCATTGTCTATCTTTATTGATGAAGTTCATCATGCAGTAAGTGATGAAATTAAGCTTCGTGCTGTAGTTACAAGATGGGCGCAGAATCATACAGTCAATTCTGTAATTGGTTTTTCTGGTACTCCATATTTAGACAAAGTTGAAAAAATAAAAGTTGTAGATTCATTGTCCATTGGTACAGCTGAAATCACAAATATTGTGTATTACTATCCACTTATAGACGGTGTAGGAAATTTCTTAAAACGTCCAGTTGTAAAAATTGCAGATATTGCAGATAGCAGCCTTATTATTGAAAAGGGTGTCAGAGAATTTCTTGATACTTATAAAGACACTGTTTATGCAGATGGTTTAACAGCTAAATTGGGTATTTATTGCGGTACTATCGAAAAATTAGAAGAAACAGTATATCCACAGGTATCCCGTATTGTAGCTGAATATGGCCTTGGTACTGATGTTATACTTAAATTCCACAAAGGAAATAAACAGTATAAGATGTCGGCTGATAGTCAGATGCAGTTTGATATCTTGGATAAATCTATTTCTGAAATTCGTATTGTTTTGCTTGTGCAGATTGGTAAAGAAGGTTGGGACTGTCGAAGTCTTACAGGTATTATTCTTTCTCAAGAAGGAGACTGCCCAACCAATATGGTATTACAGACATCTTGTCGATGCTTGCGTCAGGTGATTAAAAATGGTCAGGAAACGGCGCTGATATATTTGAATGAAAGCAATGCCGAAAAATTAAATATGCAGCTTGAGCGGCAGCACCATATTTCGCTTAAAGAATTTTCTTCTGCAGACAACAGCAAGACTACTTTGAAACGTTATAATCGTACGGCTTATTTAAAGTTGCCTAAAGTAGAGTTTTATCAGCTGAAAATCAGCTATGATACACTTACTGTGGAAAAGGCAAATCCTGAAGTTTCTATTGAAAAATCTGTTGATTCAGCGCAAATTGCAGGTAATATTATCAAAACAACAGATCTTTCTATGAATGTAAATAATATCAGTATCCAGGTGGATGATGCTGAATATGGTACAGAATATGCAACCTTTAATTCTTGGATTTATGGCATTATGAGAAGTGGATTTGGAACACCTTCCATGGCAGAATTAAATGCATATACAGAGCAGTTAAAAGTAGTATATGAAAAAATCACATACGAAAAAGGTGGCTCACGATATTTCAGTTCGAAGTACAATAAAAAGTTGGTAGAAGCCAATATTCGCAAAGCTTTTTGTGACAAAACGGATTTCAATACAACAGAAGAACTGATACCAGAAGAAGCTAATTTGTTGAACATTGCGAATTTTACTTCTGAGATATATGCAGATAATCTGGATGACTACTATCCAAGACAGAATGTTGTTGAAAACATAATGGCTGACGATCAGGGAAAATTGAAAGTTGATAAAAAGACACAGCAGTTAATTGATCTCGCTATAGAAACTGGAAACGATAGAATCGTTTTGGAATTGCAACAGCGTGTATCATCTCACCCAAATAAGAATCGTTCGTTCCACTACTTGCCATATCGTACAGACAGTGGTTTTGAACAAACATTTTTAAGAGAAGTATTGTCCTTTGATATTATCGAAGAATTAGGTCTGGAAGTGTATTACAATGGCGACCGTGCTATGACGGAGTTTAAGATCAAGTGCTATAAGAAAACCAGTGGAAAATGGAATTACATTGGTATTTACACACCGGACTTCCTTATCATTAAACGAAAAGATGGCGTTATCCATAAGGTTATTGTAGTGGAAACCAAGGGGCAGATTTATGCCAAAGATCCAGTCTTTAAAGATAAGAAGAATTTTATGGAAACAGAGTTTTCAAAACAGAATAATGCTGCGTATGGTTATGAACGTTTTGATTACCTGTATTTGGAAGATACGATGCCAGAGAAAGATAGATTGACACAGACACATCAAAAAATCTGTGAGTTTTTTAAGGAGAAAGCGTAATGAATGGAATTAGACCTACTGTAGGCATAGAGTTTGATGATAAATATACTAATGCAAAAAATAAATTGCTTGATTTTATTAAGGCATTAGACGAGTTGGATGACATACAAAAAGCAAAATTGGCACAAGAATTTATAACATCATATAGTATGGCAATTTCTTTTGAACAATTTGTAAGTTATATGAAAAATGGAGGAATCAAATAATGCCAATTAAATATGTACCGTTTATACCGGAGCCGGTGGAAGGACAGGCTGTGCTTGGTAATTTTAATAGAATATTGAGATACAAAGGCGCTGACGATGTTTCTATGACATTGCAACGTGGCATGCCTTTATATGAAATGGAAAAACAGGAAACTGTGGGCGAAAACTCCGATGGTAATATGGTTATTCGTGGAGAATGTGTTTCTGCCTGTGCTTATCTTAAAGAGCAAGGCATTCAAGTTGACCTTGTTTACATTGACCCACCATTTGCAAGTGGTGCCGATTACGCAAAGAAAGTATATATTCGTCGAAATCCGAAAGTAGCAGAAGTTATTGCACAGGCTGAACAAGAGCTGGATGTAGATGAATTGAAAGCTTTTGAAGAAAAGATGTATGGTGATGTATGGGATAAAGAAAAATATCTGAACTGGATGTACGAAAATCTTATGGCGATTAAATCGGTAATGAGTGAAAATGCGTCCATATATGTACATATTGATTGGCATATTGGGCATTATGTTAAGATTCTTCTCGATGAAGTGTTTGGTGAAGATAATTTTAGAAATGAAATTACTTGGGTAAGGACAGCTTCACATAATGATAGTAAGCAAAATTATAGTAGAGTTAAAGACAGTATATTTTTCTATTCTCGTTCAGAAGAGTATCCATTTAATATACAATACACACCTTATACAGAAGAGTACATTGCTGATGAATGGACAAAAGCACCTTCTGGACGATACTATAAATTTGAAAATATGCTTGATCCACAGAATAAAATGGCAGCTTACGATTTTCATGGCACAGTTGCACGTTGGAGAACAACGCCAGAAAAATTTGAAGAATTGTGGAATGCCCCTCAAACAGAAGTTCCCAATAGCCATGGCCGTGTAAGACTTGGAAAAAATGGAAAGCCTATCAAACGTTGCCGCATTGTGTTTATGGACGAACTTCCGGGAGTTCCTTTAAATGATAATTGGTCAGATATTGCGTATGTTGCAGGTCGATCTGCTGAGTCGGCAAATTATTCTACGCAAAAACCAGAAGCACTATTGAATAGAATTATCACATCTTCATCAAATGAAAATATGATAGTTGCAGATTTTTTTGGAGGTAGTGGTGTTACTGCAGCAGTGGCAAACAAACTGGCCAGAAAATTTATTCATTGTGATATTGGATTGAATTCTGTTCAGACAACCCGTGATCGTCTTGTCGCAGATGGGGCTGAATTCGATGTGCTGGAAATTAAAGATGGAGTTCAACTTTATCGTAATCCGGTTCAGACAATGGATAAAATTAAATTTTTGATTCCTGGCTTGAAAAATGAAGATTCTCTGGATTCTTTCTGGGAAGGTGCTATCTCTGATAGCAAGCTTGGTACAATTCCTGCTTACGTGCCAAATTTAATGGACAGCGCATCCAAACTTCTTGATAAAGTGACCATGAACCGTATTATTCATCAGGCGATTCCAGAATTGGATAATGACATTAAAAAGGTTATTGTTTACTATATCGACATTACTGATGAAGTGGAGATTATGAATTTCATCAAAGAAGATGACAGTACGACTGTAGAAATTGAATTGCGTGATCTTAAATCAATTCTTGATGATGTTGTCATTGGTGATTATGCAGAATTCCATGCAGAAGAAATTGCAGGCGGATATGCTGTTGCTATTGATAAATTTATGAGTGATCGTGTGTTGTCTAAAATTACAGAATTCAATCAGAAAGCATTCCTTAATTCTTCTGCGAAGAAACCGTATAAATCGATTGAAATCAGTGAAGAAGGCTTGGAACTTATTGAATTCCTTAGCCTGGATTGCACTGCGAACGGTGGTGAGTGGCATTCTGATAGTGAAATCAAGATTGATAAAAATGGCTATGTTATCGTAGACGGCAATAAAACCAAGGAGTTCTGGGATGGTTACATACGCAGCAAAAAGAAACCTCTCCGACTTAAAATTCGTAACATTTGTGGGGATGAAACTGTTTGGGAGGTGTAATCAATGGCTCAAAATGTGACATTATATAACCTTTTGATTTCTTGTCCAGGTGATATTAAGGAAGAAGTTACATTGATTGAATCTGCAGTAGATGAGTTTAATGAATTATATGCTGAAACTTTAGGAATCACAATAAAAACTCGCCATTGGAGTAAAAGTTCTTATGCTCAGTCTGGAGGAAAACCACAGGCATTACTTAACGAGCAGTTTGTAAATAAATGTGATGCAGCAGTTGCGATTTTCTGGACAAGATTTGGCTCACCTACTGATGAGTATGGTTCTGGAACAGAAGAAGAAATTGAAATTATGCTTCAATCTGGAAAACAAGTGTTTATGTATTTTTCGGATAAGCCTATCCCACCATCAAAAATAAATGGTGACGGCTATGAGAAAATACAAGCATTCCGTGACAAATATAAAGACAAAGGAATATATTTCACTTATTCATCCGACGAAGAATTTAAAAAGATGTTTTTTGCCCATCTTTCCATGCATTTTTTGACAGAAAAGAGGGTAAGTGAAACAGCCAATGAATATCGTTCTGAGTTAAAGTTATTAGGTATTGACGAAACTGGAAGATTGACTGAAGAAGCGGTGGTATGCCCATTCGTGTTAAATGCAGAGATTACCATGAAAGAATACATTACTTCGATTAAGAATATGTATCAGGAGATTTCTGATATGAATGTAGGTGGTAGATCTGTTACAGCTAATACTTTTTTTGCTGGATTTACAAGCCCTGTTGACATAGATGAAGATGAAAAAGAGTTTATTACTGCTGTGGCTGAACAGCTGGAGCGTAAGTTGTCCGATTCCTTTTTTGAACTTGGAAATTTAAACCAAGATACTTTAACATCAAATCTACTCAGTGGTCCTAAGTTGAATGGAACATCCGAAGAAAAGCAGAAATATTGGAAAATCAAAAGATTGCATGAAACTATTTCTAAAGCTTTGGAATGGGCTCCGGTTGAGAAAGCGTTTTCTGGAATGAATTGTATTAAATTAGCAATTCAGAATTGTGGTAAGGCCATTGACGAAGATGCTGAAATTATGTTTGAAGTTCCAAAAGAATCCTTGCTTACATTAGGTGAATTCCCTAAGTTTAATAATGCAGAGATAGGATATTTGCTTACAGATTGTGATATGAGTATTTTGTTCGGAATTGAAGGCACATCTGAATATATTGAATATTCAGAATCAGAGCAAAATGGAAGAACTTCGTATGGAGCACGTCCATATGGTTTGCCTGGATATGTTCCGGATTATAGTGATGATTTCACTGATGAGATAAAAGATGTGTTTTGTTATGGATTCTATTCAAGTGAAGATAAGTATATTGTAAAGCTTAAAGTAGATTATATAAAACATAATACAACTGTTGCTTTCCCGACAATCCTTTTTGTGAAAAATGAGATTGATGAGATACCATATAAAATCACATCTAAGAATAATCCGGATGTTGTTGAAGGATGTATAAAGGTTAAAAGTTAGGAAAGGAATACTACATGGAAAAGCCACAATACATCGATTGGATAGTTGAAGAAACTGGTATTGTAATTAAAGATGACATACCGTTAAAATGCTATAAAATTGATTATAAAGATGATGAAAGTATTCTTGATGACTGGGCATTGCACATTCGAAGAAATTACATAGAAGATACTGAACTTAAAGAAGACGCAGATGACAATGCAATGACTGTTGAACAGTATTTGCATGATTATGTAATTCCACAAAAAGGAGAAGAATTGGGAGCTACGGTACGTTCTGCAGACATAACAGAAATTTTAATTTCCGATTTATTAGAGTTTGTTCATCAGTATTCTGTTCCGAGATATAAATTGAAGAACAGATCCGGGAAAAACAATTCACAACAAGGAACTGATGTCATTGCATATAAGTACAAAAATGAAGATAAAACTCCAAATGATAAAGATGAATTGGTGGCAGCAGAAGTTAAAGCTACCCTCTCTAATATGGAGTACACACCAATCAAAAATGCAATTATCGATTCCAGAAAAGATGAACATCGATTAGCAAGATCAGTAAATTACTGCAGAAAGCGATTAAAAGAACTGGGCAAAATAGAAGAGGCAGAAGAGGTAAAGAGATTTTTATTTAAACCAGATAATAATTATCGTATTACATATGTAGCTGCAGGAGTTAGTAGTCGCGAAAACGTAGATGATGCCATAGAATTAGGTTTTTCTGGTGAAGAACTTGAAATTAGAAAAAATGAGCTGATTTTTTATGTACATGGTCAAAAGTTGATGGAATTGGCTCATAACATTTACCAGAGGTGTTGTAAATGATTTTTGGGAAAAATGCAGGTTTAATGTTAAAATATCAAAAAGCAAAGGCTAAAATGGTAGAATACGATGTTTCAAAGCAGGAGTATCCACATTTTCCGCTGAATTCTAATGAATTATCGTATCCAACAACTTATGTGCTGTCACGATACTCAGAATGCATTATAGAAAATAATCATGACGAATTAAAAGAGCTGGAGTTACTTTTGATTACAACTGCAGAATATTATGATTCAGCTTTTAAGTCCAAAGATAGACCAGAATATGATTGGGATTTTTTGCTATCTGGAGCATCTGCCTACTTCCTACGAAAGGATTTTGGTAGTGCTAAAGTGTTGGCAGCAAGAGTAGTTGATTTAATTGATGAGGAGCGATCTCCGCAGAAATTGTTGACGAATATCTATAATTATCTTCTGGGTGGAGTGTATTTGCCATATTTGAGAGTTATAGATACTTATGAGCGAATAAATAATTTTTTCTTGGATTACTTTGGAAAGGGTAAGTCTTTAGAAGCATTAAAGTCAAACTTATGGGTATATAGAAATGAAATATACGAGAATGGAGATCCAGATAGTATATTTTATGTAGATATATTAGTGGCAGTTATTATTGTGGCGTGCGAAAATTCGTCATGGAGTCTTTTGCCGAGTAGTTCAGGTATCTTGGATGAAGAATGGGAGTCATATCTACAAAGTAAGATGTCAATAAAGATGTTATGGCCAGCACAAAGATTAATAGCCGAAAAGGGATTGTTGCGTGGAGAAAGTTCTATCGTTCAACTTCCGACAGGGGTAGGCAAGACAAGAAGTATTGAACTAATTATTAGAGCAGCTTTTTTATCTGAACGAGCGAATATTGCTATTATAGTGGCACCATTAAGAGCGTTGTGCAACGAAATAACAATGGATATGTACAAAGCTTTTGGAAATGATGTCACGATAAATCAGTTTTCTGATGTACTTCAAAATGATTTCTGGAATTTGTTTTCTGAAGATATTAAACGGCAGATACTAATATGTACGCCAGAGAAACTGAGTTATGTATTACATCATGATCCGTTTTTCTTAAGTGCTATAGATTTATTTGTGTTTGATGAAGGTCATATGTTTGATGATGGAGGGAGAGGTGCAACATATGAGTTATTAGTAACACATATACGTCAGAACATAACGAGCGAACAGCAGTTGGTTTTGCTATCTGCGGTATTGCCAAATTCAGGGGATATTGCACAGTGGTTGTTTGAGGATAGAGGTTGTTTGGCGACAGATGATAGTATTGTATCTACACCTAAATCAATAGGATTTTCATCGACACAAAGGGATATTCATTTCTTTTCTGATGATAAATCAAATGAAGATTATTATATTCCCCGAATCCTTCGAGTTGAACAATTGAAGAAGTTACCCCGAGAAAGAAGTAATAAATACTTTCCAGATTTATCATTATCTACAGATGTGGCCATTTATAATGCAATAAAGTTGTGTCATAACGGCGGTGTTGCTATCTATCTTGGGCAGCAACGTTCAATGAAAACGGTATTTGAAAGAATTATAAATTTGGATAAGCGAAACTATGATTTGAAAGCATTAAAAGATAATACAAATCAAGCAGAGCTTTCCAAAATCAAGGGATTTATAGAAAGCTATTATGGTTCAGAGCACTATTATACGAAAGCAGCAGAATTGGGGGTTTTGCCTCATTCATCTAATCTTCAAAATGGAGTTAAGCTTGTTGTTGAACATGCATTGAAGAATAAATATGTTTCTTGCGTAGTGTGTACATCGACGCTTGCACAGGGGGTGAATATCCCGATAAAATATTTATTGGTCACCAGCATTCGAAACGGATTGAAATTAGTAAAAGCTCGAGATTTTCAAAACTTGATGGGTAGAACAGCACGAGCAGGTATATACACAGAAGGAAGTATTATTATTACGGATTGCAAAATATACGACAACCGTACCAACTGGAAAAATGGTGGAAGATATTTATGGAATGATTGTGTGAAGCTATTTGATACAAAATTGACAGAACCTTGTGGCAGTTCTATTCTTTCGTTAGTCCAGGATTTTAACATAGATTATGATGTGACCGTAAGTGGTGAGAAATTTATTGATATAGTGATAGATCACCTTGACGAAAGAGATTTCTTGCTTGATTACGCAAAGAAGTTAGAAAAAGCATACTTAAAAGTCAATCCCAAAAGAACACAAAATCTGATTGTGCAGGAAATATTATTGCGTCAGGATATTATATCAAATATAGAAAATTATTTGTGTTTAGTACGTTCCGCAGAAACATTGGTCAATGATAGTAAGAAAAGTGCTGTGGATATTTGTACAAATACATTGGCGTATGCTATGGCAACAGAAAAAGAGAAAGAATTACTGATTAAAGTTTTTCAGAAGATAGAAGAGAATATTCAACAATATTCTGTTGAAAAATTGAGCAGATATTCTAATGCAATGTCAGGAATAGGTTTGTCTTCTCTAATAGAGGAATGGATTGTTCAGAATGAACTTACAGAGAAGATATATACAGAAACAGAACTATTATACGTTATTACAGAATTGTATCTGCAAATCTGTGGAGACTTTAGATACCAAGAGCATATACAAAGCATTTGTAAAAAATGGATTGATGGACAGACTCCAATGGAAATTAACAACAAAGAAACTATTGGAATTGCAGAAGTAGAATCATTATGTAATAAAAGAATCTCATATGAAATGAATTTTCTTATCGGCAATATCTGTGATCTGATAGAAGTTGACGGAGAAAATGAGGAGCAAGTTGATCAAAGGAACATCTTGACATTGTTACAAAAGAAAGTAAAATATGGCGTTCCCAATATGACAGCAATTTCTATTTGTGAGAGTGTTTTTAATGATCGTCTATTAGCTATAGAATTAGCTCAAATTTTATCTGATGCGAATATTGGAACGGATAAGATACTTAATATGTTGAAAGCTCATAGTGAAGAAATCTTTAGTTGTCTTGATTCGTATCCGGAATATTTCAAGGATAGATTATCTGTGTTGATGAAATAAAGGTAGCATACTGTATTTACAGATTGCTGAATGTGCATTAAAAATAGATATTTCGTAAGCGCTTAAATCTTGGGTAGCTTTACTGTCTACGTTTTTAAACTCATAATG
>JAUUSJ010000121.1 GCA_030841965.1 Blautia sp. | reverse complement strand
ATTTTTCGACATACGCTGATTTTTGCCGCCTCCCGCAAACTCGTACCTTCGGTACGGGGGCAATGCTCCAGCGGCAAAGCTAAGTATATCGAAAAATCGCTCCACTCTCTATCGTTTGCTGGACATATACCCGCCTCCTCTCTTGGCTGTGTATTGGCGAAACTATCTAAGACTATCTAACTATTGTTCAATTCTAGAGCTGTGCAGATGGATAAATTCTCGATAGAAAGGAAAAACGGTCTAACTATTCAATTCTAGATTTACAGAGATTTGGGTTGATATTTACTATTGTAAAAAATAGGATAGGATATAATTAAGGTATGAGTTGTCAACTACCAATAGGCACTTAGATACTTGATATTTATGTAATTCAAGAATCATACTGTGATAAGATATAAGTTTTCAACTTTCCTGACCTACAGAAATTGGAGGTTGAGTTTATAACTATCCTTTAGTTGCCCTATAGTATAATGTTGAGGCTTTATTTTCAGTGAAGAAAGGATTGGGGTTATGAAATTTAAGTTTAACAGAAATAATCGTATTTTAAAGGTTGAATTAAGAGAACTAGAGAATCCATCAATAGAACCTATTTATCTTCCAGAGATAAATTTAAGTAAATCTTGCATATCTACAGTAGAACAAATTTTAGCGGGAGAAAAGGTCTGTTCGGATTATGAATTTATTTTAGTAGATGAGATGATGCTGGATGAGTCTGTATATCAGTCAATAAAAATTGGCTCTATATACAAGATGACAGGAGCTGGTTTGACTATGGATAATACGAATATTTATAGTTTCGATTTATTGTTTGGGAAAATTTCAATCGAGAAAATCGGCAATAAGAAAAAAATGAGTGAGAACAGACTGCTTCTAAAAAATATCAAAATGAAACTATGGCCAGATGGAGAGTACAGCGCAAACGAAACTGGTGGATTAATGGCAACAGATACAAAACAAAGCAATGTCTCTGTATCACTTGGGGAACAGTTAGTTACTTTTGACGGGATTTAAAATCACGACTGCTTATTCACGCTCTAAAGTCGTTTTTACCAAAGAATTGAGTAGGAAACTAATTATTTATCTCCTACTCAATTTTATTCTCGAAGAATAAAGAAGAAACGAATCAACTTACTAGAAACCAAAATCCTCATAATCCTCTGGTAGATACCGATGATAAATCATATGGCAACCTTCGTCCTTAAAACAATAATAATAAGGCTCTTCCTCATTATCCTTAAAATAAATCAAGTAATCAAATTCATCGCTATCCATTTTCTTAAAATACACCTTTGACTCATCACCAGCATATTTCACAAACAAGTTTTTCACTGTATCAATCGTGCAATCATGCGTCTGCACCAACTCTACTAAATCTTTAATAAACTCGTCCTCTTTCATATTTTGATGGACATAGGTAACTCCATCTTCTGGTATTAAAAAACAGAATCTCTCTTTTACATTAGAAACCTCAATCTCTCCAAGTCTCTCTTTCGTATACTCACAAAATTCCTTTAATACCCCTATCATTCCCGCCACATTTTCCTCTGTTCCAAAAAAATGATTCAGCGAACCCAAAGGATAATACAAACGAACTTTCTCTTTCTGATATCCAAGCTTTACTTGATACTCTTTTAAAACATCAATAATATTTTTCTCCAATTTATCAAATCTCATCATTATTCCTCCCTCATCCCCACATCATCCACTATCGTTCCCGCCTCAATATTCGGCCTAATCCACTTCTCCTTCGCATAATCCCAGAGAATCTCCGACCCAAGAGGTGTCCTCTCATTCCTCTTCAAAATCTTAGAAACCGCCACCTCATGCTCCAACCACGCTTTCCCGCCGCTGGCAACATTGAGCATCATTGGCTGAAGATTATCCATCACCCTCGCAAATCTTGCCTCAGGAGATTTTCCCTCCTCAAACTCATCCCATAGCGCCCGCAAGTCCTTCCCCTGGTCTTCTGGAAGTAAACGATAGATCCTATCCGCCGCCTTTACTTCCCTCTCTCTTTGTGTCTGCTTTGCATTCTCATCATACGCATACGTATCCCCCGCATCCACCTCAACGATATCATGAATCAGCAACATCATCATCGTCTTTGCCACATCAATCTTCTCATTGGAATACTCTGCGAGCAAATATGTCATAATCGCCGCATGCCAGGCATGCTCCGCGTCATTCTCCTTACGGCTTCCATCGGACAGATAAGTCTGGCGAAAAATTTCTTTCTCCTTATCAATCTCCGTGCTAAACTCCATCTGTTTTTCCAATCTATCTTTTTCCATATCCTTTTTCTCTCCTTCTAAAATAAATATAAAATCCCACGCAAATTATGGCAGATAATAGCGAACCAATCGGCGCCGCCCATCCCATCGGGTAGAGCGTATCTGGGAATATTTTACTTGCAAAATAAGCCCCCGGTATTCGGACCAGGACAATCGCAATAATATTATGTATAAATGAGATAATCGACTTTTGGTCTCCGCAAAAATATCCGCTAAAGCAAAAATGAACTGCCGCAAAAACGGTATCGAAAGAATAAGAGCGCAAATACTCACAGCCTGCCAATAGCACCGCCGTATCTCTCGTAAATAATCCAACCAGAGTATGCGGAAAGAACTGACAGTATACCGCACATATCACTCCCCAAGAAACGGTAATGATAAGTCCGTACCGCAATGCTCTCCTCGCACGCTCCGGCTTTCTCGCTCCCATATTCTGTGCCGTTATCGTTGAGATTGCAGATAAAAATGCCGACGGCACTAAGAACATAAATCCGATTAATTTCTCCACAATTCCCACACTGGATGAAGCAATTAATCCACGACTATTTGCTATAACTGTGATGACAATAAACGCTACCTGAATCAACCCATCTTGTAGAGAAATCGGTGCGCCAACCTGCAAAATATGAGACATAATTGTCTTGTCTAATCGAATATCTTTCCTGGAAACTCGGAATCCCAAATCAAGTTTCCAAATAGCGATAAACGCAATAATCGAGCTCACCGCCTGTCCCAGGACAGTTCCAAGTGCGGCTCCCGCTGCTCCCATATGAAACATTCCGATAAATAAAAAATCTAAGACAATATTTACCACACAGGCAATCGCCACAAAATACATCGGTCTTTTCGAGTCTCCGATTCCTCTGAAAATACTGCTAATAATATTATATGCTGTGATAAATGGAACTCCCGCAAAGCAAATCTTTAAATAGATTTTTGTCTCACTCACCGCTTCTTTCGGCGTCAACATAATCGCCGTAATTCCATTTGCACAAAAAAGCAAAACAATAGTCAATGCAACCGCAAAAATCGCAAATAAAACGATGGTTGTTCCAACTGTCTTCGCTGTCTCTTCCTCATCCTTTGCACCGACACTTCTTCCAATCCGAACTGTCGCTCCCATCGCCAATCCAACGATAATAACTGTAAGCATATGAATGACTTGGCTTCCGATAGATACCGCAGAGGTCGTCTCAGAGCCATTGAAAATTCCGACAATAAATAAATCTGCCATCCCATAGAACGTCTGCATAAAGCAGGAAAATAAATATGGCAAGGCAAATAAAATTAATCCTTTTCCTATACTTCCCTCCGTTAGGGTATTTTGTTTTTCCATTTTCCTTTCTCCCATGTGAATGAATCGACAATGAAATTGCCGAAAACTTCTACTTTATCTCGTTCTTCTATTTTCTGTATAATAGCTCATCTAATAGTATAGCGCATAAATCATATTAGAATAAAATCCGATTACGAATTAAAATACGACCGAATCATGTCCTCATTTAGCCCCTCACCAATTACAATGAAAACTTCCTGTCCATTGGCAGACGGCTTCATGGAAATATTTTTATGAGTTGCATTTAACTCAATCCAACTACCATCTTGTAATTTCATAAATCCCTTAATCCGAAAAATATTCCCACATGATGAATCCCGCATGATATTTTCAACTGTAGAGCGCAGTTTTTCTTCTTCCATGCGAAGATTCATAAAATAGAGAGAGGAGAAAGTCTTCCTCTGGTCAAACCATAATTTTGCATAATCCTCTGACTGATAGCTTCCACTTGAGATTTCGTCAAAATCCATCTCAGATAAGGAATCCCAATCTTTACAAATCATTTCCTTATCAAATCGTCTCCTACATTTAAACTTTTCCATCACTTTATTAAGATACTGCATTGTATTCTCTATCTCTTCTTGGGACGCCCTATCTACCTTACTTAAAACAATCTTCCCCGCATTGGCAATCTGGCAAGCAAGCAAATACTCGGATTCTTCTGACATTTTTGTATCTAATGCGGCATCTACGATGGCGATTACATTTCCAATCTCATACCATCTATCAAGTGGCTCCTCATGTAACGTATCAAAAAACTCGTCCACATCATAAATTCCCGAGGGCTCCACCAAAACTCTGCTATATCCCGACATTCCCATCGCAATTAACTTCGTCTTAAACCTTCTCTTATGACAGTCCGCATCACATGCGCCAGCGACCATCTCTAATCCACAGTTTTCGCCGAGAATATCTTGAAGAAGCATCGCATCTATATTAACCGCCCCAAAATCATTTTCCAAAATACCGATATTTTCTCCCCTATCCATCCAATACTTTGCATATTTCTTTATGAAAGTCGTCTTTCCAGAGCCTAAAAATCCAGTAATTAAATCTATTTTTATCATCTTCATTAACCTACCCTTCTCTTCCACAGAATGTTAGCTCTTCCTAACCTATAATAATAGCATAGAGAAATATATTTTTCTACTGACAAGATAAAAATTCTCAAATTTTAATAATTGACAAAAAATTTTCCCTCTAGAATATACACGATACTCTAAAGGGAATGAAAATTATAGATTATCAAGCACATAAAAGGCAAATTATATCCTTATTGTCTCCACTTCTGAAAGCCATTTATTTACAATATTTACTCCTACACCAAGCAAATCTGCAATCACAATTTCTGAATATCCTTTTTTCTTCATTTTCAAAGCAGTTTCCTTTTGGGCTTCTATTTTTCCTTCTATTTTTCCCTCTGTTTTTCCTATTTCTATTACTTCATTATAAAGTTCCTCACTAATTCCATACATAAAATCATAACCTCCTTCCTCACATTTCAACAAATGTACTCTTTTTGATAAATCTCCCTGACTCATATCATATGGATCTGCAGTTTTAAAATACTTCATCAACTTCGCAATATTACTTCCATCGTCCACGGCGGCATTAATATAAGTTATATGAATTCCATCTTCATATACAATATCAGTATTCTTAAAAATTTTCTCTACCTGATACATTATTTTTCCAGCTTTCCATAAATCTGTCTCACTAATATAAATAATATGTACTTCTGGCATCTCACTATATTCTCGTCCTTTTAAAAGATATTCACTATCAATCATTGCTACATAAAATCTCGTTCTTCTTGCATGATCAATCGTATCCTTACGCTGTATTTCAATATTGTAAAGGCGCTCTTTACTATCCTCTGCAAGAATATCTAAAATAGCATCATGAGATGTAACTTTAGATATTCGATACTGAGAGCGTACTTCCTTTACGATTAAATCTGGCAGTCCCATAATAATACGAAGGACATGTTGACAAGCTGCCTTATCATCTAGGGCAACTGACATAAACGCATTATTCAAAAGATTAAATTGCTTTGCCTCCTGAAAAAGTCTCTCTTTCATTTGAATGATAGACTCTTTTTCTTGTACAACAGATGTTTTTACTTTTGTAGTTAAGTTTTCTCGTTCCATATTACATCACTCCCTACCTAAATTCTCCCAAGAATTAGATTTTATCAGATGTAAATTTATGGAAATATTATAGCAAATCATAAAAAAGATTACAAGAGAAACTAGTAAATAAATATAAAACCATTATTTTTGTCCCTTTTTCAATTCCGCCAAGTACGAGATGGCACTATGCGCCGCAATATTTCCCTCCCCAGTTGACTTAGCAATCTGGTACGGTCTTCCGACACAGTCTCCCGCCGCAAAGCATCCCTTTATATTTGTCCTCATACTTCTATCCACTGCGATATGTCCATCCTCTATCTTAAGACCATTTAATAAAACATCCGCAGAAACTGTAGATTTTAGGAAAAAGATTCCATCAATTTCTAGTACATTGCCATCGGATAATTCTAAACTTTCTACTCTCTTCTCTCCTCGTATCCTCTTTATTCTGGTTGACATCTTCGTAATATTTTCCCCCTCCAAACTTGTCTTGATAAGTGGAAAATAATATACTTTTCCTGCCAAATCCGCCAGATAGGAGACCTCTTCCTCCATCTCTTCATTATCACATACAACCGCAATCGTCTTTCCTTTATATAAATTCCCATCGCAAGTCGCACAGTAACTAACGCCTCGCCCTAAGAGTTCCCTCTCTCCTGGAAGAGGCTTTCTTATCTCAGCTCCCGTCGCTATAATAACGGTAGTAGCCTCAAAGCTCTTTTGTCCCGCCAAGAGCATAAAGAAATCTCCCATCTTATAAATCCCCGTGATTCTCTCCTTTGTGATAGAAATTTCCATCTCATCCAAATGCTCTCGAAAGCTATCATTCAATTCTCTTCCAGTAACCGAAATCATACCAGGATAATTTCCTATCCTCTCTGATTTATCAATATTTGGACTTAACTCCTCAGTTCCAAATAATAAAAATGATTTATGACGAATCTTCGCATTAATCGCAGCAGAAATTCCCGCTGGTCCAGTTCCAATAATTGCAATATCTACTCTATCCATATTTCTCTCTCTTTCCTTGTTTATTCTGATGTGTATTATAACATATTCAATTTTTTTATTCTGATACATATTATATCATGTTCGACTTTCAAATTCATCCCTAAAATATTGGCAACAACCAAATACTGTAAAAATAAAAGAGCAAAATATATCTATAACTAAGTAAGACATAAAAATCAAGATAAGAGCAGAATATAAAAATCTGCTCTTATCTTGATTCCTATGTCTTATTCATTATTGAGATATTCTCTCACCTGTTCCAAAATACCTTCCGTATCCAGCTTATAATATTTTAAGAGTTCCACAGCCGTTCCTGACTGTCCAAATTCATCTCTAATTCCAATTCTTTTTACTGGGACTGGATATTGTTCGGAGAGTGCTTCACAGACTGCTCCGCCTAGACCGCCAATAATAGAATGTTCCTCTATGGTAACTATCTTTCCAGTCTCTTTTGCGGCATCTATAATTAATTCCGTATCCAATGGTTTTATTGTGTGGATATTGATTACTTTAGCATGGATTCCTTCTTTTTCGAGCTGATATGCCGCCTCTAAAGCGTAGGCAACTTCCAAGCCTGTAGCAATGAAAGTGAGGTCGCTTCCTTCTTTTAATATAATTCCTTTTCCAATTTCAAAATGATAATCAGGATTATCGTTAATAATTGGAGTTGCTAATCGTCCAAATCTTAAGTAAACTGGACCATCTATCTCGTAGGCCGCTTCTACAGCGGCTTTTGCCTCTATATCATCGCATGGATTAAGAATTACCATTCCAGGAATTGTTCTCATCAGAGCGATATCTTCATTACATTGGTGAGTCGCACCGTCCTCTCCAACAGAAATGCCCGCATGAGTTGCGCCAATTTTGACATTTAAATGAGGATAGCCGACTGCGTTGCGAATTTGTTCAAAAGCACGTCCTGCTGCAAACATGGCAAATGTACTCATGAAAGGAACCATTCCTGTCGTAGCGAGTCCTGCTGCAATACCTGTCATATTACTTTCTGCAATACCACAGTCAATATGGCGGTCAGGAAATTCTTTTTGGAAAATGCTTGTTTTTGTTGCGCCGGCCAAATCCGCATCCAATACAACCAAATTTTCATATTTCTTCCCTAATTCTTTCAGGGCATTACCATAGCTTTCTCTCGTCGCAATTTTCTTTATTTCTGGCATAATAGTTCCCCCGTTCTCTTAAGCTCCTTTATTGCTAAAGCGTATTCCTCATCATTAGGTGCTTTTCCATGCCATCCCGCTTCATTTTCCATATAGGATACTCCTTTTCCTTTTACCGTCTTCAAAATAATAGCAGTTGGGCATCCTTTTATTTTGGACGCTTCCTGGAACGCTTCCCTGATCTGTTCCATGTCATTTCCATCTTCTACCGAAATTACATGGAAGTTAAATGCTTTCCATTTTTCTTCGATTGGGTATGGAGAACAAACATCTTCAATCTTTCCGTCAATCTGAAGACCATTATTATCTATAATAACGGTTAAATTATCCAGTTTTTTTGCACCTGCAAACATGGCGGCTTCCCATACCTGTCCTTCTTGGATTTCTCCATCTCCGAGTAAAGTATATGTATGGTAATTCATTTTTCGCAATTTTGCAGAGAGAGCCATACCAACTGCAGCTGAAACTCCCTGTCCCAAGGAACCAGAGGACATATCAACACCAGAAATATGTTGCATACATGGATGTCCCTGTAAGTAAGAACCTAGATGACGGAGTGTTTTCAGGTCTTTTACTGGAAAATATCCTCTATATGCCAAAACAGAATAGTATCCTGGAGCTGTATGTCCCTTTGATAGGACAAAACGGTCTCTCTCTGGATTATCTGGATTTGTCGGATCAATATTCATTTCTTCAAAATAAAGATATGTAAATACATCCGCTGCAGATAAAGAACCTCCCGGATGTCCAGCCTTTGCGGCATAAACTCCTTCTATAATTCCGATTCGTACATCGTTTGCCTTTTTCTTTAACTCTAATATATCCATTCTATATTATCTCCTTATTCCCCCAAAATTTCATCCTTCGCTCCCTTAATGAATTCCCTGTTCAATATCCACGATTCTCTGCACTTTCGCACCTGATCTTCCATTAGGGTCAAAGGTACAAGAAAGATACTCTTTTACCATTGTTTTAGCTAATTCTATACCGATTACTTGAGAACCCATAGTAATGATATTAGCATGGTTAGAAAGCTCTGCTCTCTGTGCCTGATATACATCATGAATACAAGCTGCATAAGCTCCTTTCACTTTATTCGCTGCAATTGATACTCCGATGCCAGTACCACATACAATAATTCCTCTGTCAAATTTTCCATCTGCCACTGACTGGGCAACTTTAACCGCAGTATTTGCATAAATCGGGTCTGTGCTGCCATAATCTGTTACTTCATGTCCAAGATTTTTTACATACTCCATCAATTTTTCTTTAAATTCTGCTGCGTTTGGGTCACAACCAAATACGATATTCATTTTGCCATCTCCCTGTATTATTTTTTCTATATTTCAACATAATTATTTTTAAAGTTCCAAAATAGATTTAAAGTTATCTTTTAACTTTGGATATAATGCATCAAACTCTTTATAAACTTTATTATAAATTCTTACCTTCTCCTCATTTGGTACATAAATTTCTTGTCGCATTTTTACAATTTTGTCGCATGCCTCTGGAACAGTTTTATAGGCTCCTGTGCCGACTGCCGCTAAAATAGCTACGCCAAGTGCCGCACTATTTTCAGAATTCATATCTGGAAGAGCAACTGGCAAATTATATACATCCGCTAGAAGCTGGCGCCAAAATGGACTTTTGGAACCACCACCGCACATACGGACATTTTCGGGTTCTATGCCAGTATTGCGAATACCAGTCATAATATCACGAAGTGCGTAAGTAACTCCCTCTAAAACGGCACGAGTCATATCAGCCTTCGTATGAATTGCAGCCAGTCCCACAAAAGCTCCTCTGCATGTCAGGTCAAAATGAGGTGATTGTTCTCCGTTCAAATACGGAAGATAAAGCAGTCGGTTCGCACCTGCCTTTGAGAAAACTGCATCTTTATTAATTTCACTATAATCCTCATCACCTGGATAGAAATTATTTTTCCACCATTTTAAGGATGCACCTGCTGAATTTACGCTTCCCATGAAATGCCATGCATTTGGGACAGGCATACAAAATGTATAAACAGATTGATTTTGGTCAATTACTGGTTTTTCAGAAAAGGCAAATACTGTTCCACTCGTTCCCACGGTTGTCATGGCACTTCCTGGTGTCACAATACCAGTGCCAACGCCTGCCGCCGCATTGTCACTCGCACCGCCAACTACGGCACATTTCGATGTGATTCCCATCGCCTGCGCAACTTCTGGAAGAACATATCCTGTTATCTCTGCCGACTCATAAACCTTTCCTAATACAGATTCCTTCAAATCCATAGCCGCCATAATTTCATCCGACCATTTCCGATTAGGAATATCGAGAATCTGTGTCGCCGATGCATCCGACACCTCTGTAGCATATTCACCAGTCAATCTGTAACGAAGATAATCTTTTGGAAGCAGGATATGTGCCACATTTTTATATATCTCTGGTTGATTATCTTTTATCCACTGAATCTTTGCAGCTGTGAGTCCTGGTCTTGCGGGCGTACAGGAATACTTCATAAAAAGGTCATCCCCAACTATCTCCCTGATATGTTCACAAGATTCTGTCGTACGACCATCATTCCAAAGAATCGCACGTCGAAGGCTATGTCCATTCTTGTCGAGTACGACTGCACCCATCATCTGACCAGAAATACCAAGACCCTTTACGGCTTCCTTTGGGACTTTTGACTGCTCCATAACATTTCTGACTGTTTTTACTGCTGCTATATACCAATCTTTCGGTTCTTGCTCAGACCATCCATTATGAGGCTGATAAATAGGATATTCAAGAGAAGATTGCGCAATCTCTCTTCCCTCCACATCAAATAATACTGTTTTAATACTGCTAGTTCCAAGATCTAATCCTAAATAATATTCCATCTTCTTTCCCCCCTGAGTAATCAGATATCCCTAGTTGGATATCCCCAATTGATACCCATAATTATAAACATTTCTGAAATTTCTTCCAAGGAATATTTAATGTTTTTCCTTCGTTTAATAGTTCATTTACATGCATAAGTAACGGAAAATTATCTAATTCTACTTTTCCAGCTTTTGCCAAAGCCTTTACTGCTCTCGCCGTTCTAGTAGCAATTACAACTGCTTCCAATGTCTGCCCCTTAAGCTGTCTCATCGTTTCTTCAATTGTGTAACCCTTACCAAGAAGTAAGCCAACTGTTCTACTTCTTCCTGCTGCAACTGTTACTTTTAAGTCTCCAGCCGCAAACATAATATTCTCCACTCCGCCTCCGACGATTTCCAAAAGGTCAAGCATTTCCTTCACACTTTCCTGGAAAAGAGCTGCTTCAGAATTATTGTGGTCCACACCGTCATCTCCTGCTTTTTCAGCCATTCCAATGGCCAAAGCTGTTCCCAACGCATATCCATTCTTTAAAGCAACGGCACATTCAAGACCAACAACATCACGCGTCAAACTAATAATATAATAATCCGTGGCAAAAACATCTCTAAGCCATTCTAGAGTTTCAAAATCTGGGCCACAAAATCCTACAAAGGAAGGGTCATGGTCTGCCAAATCTCTCGCCGTACATGGACCCCCAATGGCGTATAATCTTAATTTGCTCTCCTTTGGCAACTTGGATTGCCAGTATTCTGGATAAGTCATCATATTGCCATCCTCAAAATCAAGCATTCCCTTTGTAACCGAGATTACAGGAATATTCTCATCTAATATTGGTAAAATTTCATCTGCAAACCAATCAACACCAAAACTTGAAACTCCGCATACAATCAAATCAGCTCCCAAAATCGCTTCTTTCACCTGCGCATATTTCATATATTGGATACCGTGATGAAGTGTTCTTCTTAAATTAATATGATAATCATCCTCATGTAGACGGTCGATAATATCGTCATCTAAAGGACTTCCTACCAGGCGAATTTCATGTCCATTCTCAAATAGTGGAAAAGTAAGGGCAGAAGCCATCTGTCCAGCTCCGATTAATGTTACTACACTCATTTTTTTACCTCCTTAATCATTGTGGAAAATTTATCTCTATTTTTATCGCGCTTAGAATAGAAATTATTTTCAGTAGTGTTGAAATTAATTTCTTTATGTTTGAATCATATCACACGTTTTGGGAAAAGTCAAGTGTATTGTGGGAAAAATTTCACGATTTTAAAAATTATTTCAGGGCATAAAATTATTCTCATTTAATTTCTTGACTGAAATCATATTTGAATTTATAATAAAAAAAAATATATATTTCTGAGGTTAAATATGGACACAAAAAAATTAAATCAGATGATACGCATTGCAAAAATGCACTATGAATTGAATTATAGTCAGTTAGAAATCGCCGAAAAAGAAGGCATCAGCAAATCAACCGTGAGTAGAATTTTAAAATCTGCGATGGATTTTGGAATTATCGAAGTTCGTATTAAAGATTCTATTCTTTCCAACAGCTCACTGGAAAATGATTTGATTGCTCGCTTTCCAATTAAGAGAGCTGTTATTGTACCAGACCTCGTTGGACAGCCTCAAATATTGCTACAAGATGTATGCGCAGCTCTTGCGCAGGATTTGCCTCGATATTTGAATAATAATAGTATTTTGGGTGTTGCATGGGGACATACTCTCGCCGTATTGGCCAGACAACTACCCCGCATCAAAAGAACTGGAATTTCAGTTATTCAATTAACTGGCGGATTTTCCAGAGCCATTTATGAGTCTGGAGCTTTGGATATTTTGAGAAGTTTTACAGAATGTGTTGGTGGAACAGGCTATCAAATTCCAGCACCTGCCATGGTGGACCAGCCATTCATTGCCGACGCATTAAAACAGGATTCCCAGATTGCACAGGTACTTCAAATGGCAGAGAAATGTGAAACTGCTGTATTTTCTGTAGGGAACCTGGAACGTCCTTCTGTTCTTTATGAGATGGGGGTTATCACCCCAGAAGATTATCAGGATATGCATCTTAAAGGAGCTGTTGGCGATTGTTCCTCGCATTTTCTAAATAAAAATGGAGAGGTTTTCGATAAAGAGATGGATAAACGAGTGGTAGGGGCTGATTTAGAGACAATTAAAAAGATTCCTAATAAGCTTCTCGTTGTCTCGGGGAAAGAAAAGGTTGATGTTATTACGGCTGCTTTAAAGGGTGGATTGGCGGATAGTCTTTATATTGATGCACCTACTGCAGAAGAAATTATAAAACAAAATCCTATTTAAAATCGTGTTTTGTTTCATCTTTACTATTTAAGGAGTGGAAGGAGACGCAAAGAGAGTCCCAAGATATGTCCTCTAAAAACACGTTCGTTCCCACGGTTTTTCGA
>JAUUSJ010000120.1 GCA_030841965.1 Blautia sp. | reverse complement strand
GGGAGGCAGATGATTGGGAGGCAGATGATTGGGAGACAGATGATTGGGAGACAGATGATTGGGAGGCAGATGATTGGGAGGCAGATGATTGGGAGGCAGATGATTGGGAGACAGATGATTGGGAGACAGACGCGAAGAGAGCCAATGGATATGTCCTCTGAAAACACGTTCGTTCCCACGGTTTTTCGACATACGCTGATTTTTGCCGCCTCCCGCAAACTCGCACCTTCGGTACTCAAACAGTGCTCCAGCGGCAAAGCTAAGTATATCGAAAAACCGCTCCACTCTCTATCGTTTTCAGAGGACATATCCATTGGCTCTCTTCGCTGTGTATTGAAAAAACTCGAATGAATATTATGTTATTGTTTGATGAACAAATGGTACTAATATAGTAAGAATTAAAGCTTATGTTTATCGAATGTTTAGTGGGGGAACTGGAATACTATATTTGTTCCAAAACAGCCGCTATCAGAGTCGATGATTTTGAAGTATATAGAACTAAAATACTATATTTATTCCAAAACGATACCTTAGACATATAAGAAATTTTATGAATATATAATAAAAGTGTTTCAAAATAACTGCAAAAATTTAGTATTATTGTATGTTGAGAAGAAAAATATTCCAAAATATTTGCAAAACTCAATAGTGCTATATGTAAAAAAGAGAAACACTTCAAAACAACCGTAAGGATTTCATATTATTGCAGGCGAAAAGGACAAACATTTTTAAAAAGCCGTAAAAATTTCATATTATTGCGGGTGAAAAGAACGAATCTTTCTAAATGACTGTAAGAAGCTCATATTATTACGGGTGAAAAGAATGAATCTTTCTAAATGACCGTAAGAAGCTCATATTATTGCGGGTGAAAAGAATGAATCTTTCTAAATGACCGTAAGAAGCTCATATTATTGCGGGTGAAAAGAATGAATCTTTCTAAATGACTGTAAGAAGCTCATATTATTACGGGTGAAAAGAATGAATCTTTCTAAATGACTGTAAGAAGCTCATATTATTACGGGTGAAAAGAATGAATCTTTGCTAAATGACTGTAAAAAGCTCATATTATTACGGGTGAAAAGAACGAATCTTTCTAAATAACTGTAAAAATTTTATATTATTACAGTTGGAAAAGTCAATATATTTGAATAAACTGTAAATATCCATGTAAATTACGGTTATAATTCTGGAAAGTAAAAAATAATCAGAAAATAATACAATATATCTTATCATTTATGGGATTACAACACTACAACTTATGAGTATGTAGAGCAATAGTCCAAAGTGAAAATATAGCCACCACCATCAACTACATTAGCAATAATTTAGTTTTCGGACAATCTCCCATAAGCCTTTGTCCTTTTAGAGTGTTTTTTCCAATACACAGCCGAGAGAGCCAGTCGATATATGCCCTAAAAACGATAGAGAGTGGAGCGATTTTTCGATATACTTAGCTTTGCCGCTGGAGCACTGTCTGAGCAGCGTAGCTGCGAGTTTGCGGGAAGCGGCATATATCAGCGTATGTCGAAAAATCGTGGGAACGAACGTGTTTTCAGGACATATATCGACTGGCTCTCTCGGCGTCTGTCTCTCGCCGTCTGTCTCTCGCCGTCTACCCCTCATACTTCCTCAGCGTCTGTTTCTACATTCCCTCTCAACGTCTACCTCGACATCCCTTCTCAACATCTATCTCCATATCCCCTCTCGCCATCTATTTCACCGACTCTCTCAACTATATCTTTCCTTCATCCTTTACTTTTCCCAATAATCCCCATAAGCCTTTTCATAATCCTAACAAATTCCCTTGTATCTTCCTCTCCAAGTTCTCTAAATACAAGCTCAAACTTGCCAACAACTTCATTATATTTGTCCAAAATCTTCTTTCTTCCAGCGTCTGTAATAGAAATATAGACCTTACGCTTATCCTTACAATCATTCTTCCTCTCAATCATCCCCTTTTTTTCTAAGCTATTCAGTATATTAGTAGCCCTGCTAGCTGACAAACCAAGTTTTTTTGCAATCTGTCCCGCCAATACTCCCTCTTTGTATTCCACAAGAAAAAGAAGTACATTTGTTTCTCCCTTTACCGCAATGGCTTGCTCAATCTGTGACACTTTTTTGGCATCTTGTATACGCATATTGCAAAATTCTTTCGCTATTTTCCTATAATCCATTATTTTCACCTCTTATAAAATACTTTCTACTAAAAAGTATTTTAACCTGTGGATAAAAATTTGTCAATATTTTCAAGTAATACTGATAACGTAAAATTTTTATAAGTAAAAAAGCGGAGAGCTTATATTAAAACTATGTAATAATTATCTTTATAAAAAAGAATTCTATAGTGTTTTGCCAATACACAGCGAAGAAAGTTCGTCAAGATGTCCTCTAAAAACGATAGAGAGTGGAGTGGCTTTTCGATATGCTTAGACAATATGTAATGACCTCCGATTTGTAGTTTCGTGGATTTACCTGTATACTATAAATTAAGAAAAATATTAATGGTAACAGGGATTACTGCATACAAATGGAGGTCATTATTATGGATTATAACACAATTTACGTAACTTTGTCACTGGAGCACTGTTTGAGTGCCAAAGGCGCGAGTTTACGGGAAGCGGCAAAAATCAGCGTATGTCGAAAAACCGTGGGAATGAACATGTTTTTAGAGGACATAGAACTCTCTTTGCGTCTATCCCCGACCTTGTGTCTATCCCCGCTTTCACGTCTTCCCCTTCTGACTTATATATCTTTTCTATATAGCGTAATACATTCGTACGGTTTCAAACAATATTTATCCGCCGCCAAAAACTCCCCCTCATAATTTCCAATTACTTTCTGATAATATCCCTCTGGTATTTTTACAGTACTTTCTTGATTTTGAAAATTAAGTATTACCAGCAACCTCTCCTCATTCATGATTCGCTGATAGGCAATCACAGAAGCTTCCTCCACTTCATAAGGTAAAAAGACACCATTTATAATAATTGGACCGTATTTACTATCTTTTCTCAAACGAATCAATTCCTGATAAAATTTCAATACGGATTTCTCTTCTCTCATCTGTTGTTCTACATTGATTTTTTTATAATTCGGATTGACTTTTAACCATGTATGTTCTGAATTGCTAAATCCAGCATTTTTCTCTGCATTCCACTGCATAGGAGTTCTGCTATTATCACGACTTCGCTTTGTAACAATAGCAAATGCCTCTTTGGGACTCAGACCTGCCTTTATCGCCCTATCATACTGACCATGAGTTGCGATATCGTCGTATTCCATTAAGGACTGCATTTGTATATTTTCCATGCCAATTTCCTGTCCTTGATAGATAAAAGGTGTACCTCTCAAAAACATAAACATAGATGCAAGCATTGTCTTACTATAATAATTAATATCCTCCTCAGGGATGTATTTATTTATAGAACGATTTTGGTCGTGATTTTCCAGATAAACAGCTCCCCATCCCTTCTTTTGTACCATTTTCTGGCTATGGAAAATGTTTTTTCTAAGCTCAGATACAGTAAAGTTCCTTAAGCGAAACCACTCGCCTGTATCTGGCACATCGATATCTGTATAACTAAAATCAAATACCATGGAAAAGAAACCGTCTTCTCCTATAAACTGGTCCAGCAATTCTTCTGGTACATTCGCCTCTGCCACTGTCATACTATTATGAGGGCGGAAGGTTCTCTCGTTCAATTCACTCAGAAATTCCTCAATTCCAGGCTGATTCAGTATCCAATCCCCAATATATCTTAAGCCGTCCTCTCCGTCTGGTTGAAATATATCATATTCTAACCGTTTTTTTATATTGCAGATTGCATCAATTCGAAATCCGCCCACTCCTTTATCCAACCAGTAATTCACCATCTTATAAATCTCTTCACGAAGTTCTGGGTTTTCCCAATTCAAATCTGGCTGTTTCTTGGAAAATGCATGTAAATAAAAACGGTTCGTTCCTTCAACCCTTTCCCACGCTGACCCTCCAAAATAAGAACGCCAATTATTTGGAGGGTTTCCATCTTCCGTCTCCTTAAAAATATAGTAGTCTGCATATTTGCTGTCAGGCTCCTTCAAGGCTCTTTGAAACCATTCATGCTCGTCAGAGGTGTGATTTATCACTAAATCCATTAAAATTTTTATTCCCATCTCATCTGCTTTTTGAATCAATTCATCCATATCGGCATCTGTTCCAAACATTGGGTCAATATGATAATAATCAGAAATATCATATCCTCCATCATCCATCGGAGATTGATACATAGGACAAATCCATATGATATTCACACCTAATTTTTGCAGATATCCTAATCTCTGTGTAATTCCCTTTAAATCTCCAATTCCATCTCCATTTGCATCCTGAAAACTTTTGGGATATATTTGATACACTACAGCATCTTTCCACCATGCTTTTTTTTCCATAAGACTCTCTCCTTTTATCCCTTTACTGCACCTTGTGCAACACCCTCAATAATATTTTTCTGCATAAATATGTATACAATTAAAATCGGTAGCATTGTCAAAATCAATCCAGACAATACTAATGCATAGTCTGTAAAATACTGTCCTGTGAACATATACGTCATCAATGGCAAAGTTTTCTTACTATTATCCGTCAAAATAATAAATGGTGCCAAGAAATCATTCCATGTTCCAAGGAAGTTTAAAATAAATATAGTAGAAGCAATTGGTTTGAGTAGAGGTAAAATAATTCTGACAAAAATTCCCACCTGTGTACATCCGTCAATCTTTGCCGCTTCTTCTAGTTCATATGGAATAGACTTTATAAAACCATGAAACATAAATACAGCCATCGGAACATTTGCTCCTACATAGAATAAAATCATCGTAATCCTACTATTCATAATGCCCAGACTACTGAAATTCTTAACAAGTGGAATCATAATTGTCTGAAATGGTATAATCATAGAAACTACCATAATCATAAAAATGATATTGTTAATCTTCCAGTTTTTTCTTGCGAAAAGATAGGCACACATAGATGCAACTATAATTGTCAAAATAACACTGATTACCGTAATGAATAATGAATTGGCAAAAGTCTGAACATAATTCATCTTTTGAAATGCATCCACAAGGGCAGAGAAATCCAGTGATTTTGGAAATGCCAATGCATTGCTGATGATTTCTTTGTTGCTTTTAAATGCATTAATAATAACAATATAAAATGGTACTAAAAATAAGAGAAAAATTGCTGTTGTGAAAATATAATATATCCCTTTTTTTGCTCCCTTCATTATGCCTCTACCTCCTTTTTCTTTGTGATTGTTACCTGAACCACGGAGATTACAGCTACAATCAAAAATAAGATAAGCGCTTCTGCCTGTCCAATGCCAAAATCATTATACTTAAACGCTTTATTATACACATGCATCGATGCCATAATGGTTGACTTATATGGTCCTCCTGCTGTTAATGTCAAGTTTACATCATATACCATAAATGCCGATTTGATAGAAAGAAAGCTACAAATTGTGATAGATGGCATAATCAATGGCAAAATAATTTTTCTGATTGCATAAAAACCAGTTGCTCCGTCAAGAGAGGCCGCTTCACAGACATCCTTTGGAACTGCAATAATACCTGCCATATAGATAATCATTAAATATCCCGCCATCTGCCATACCGACACAATAATCATAGCAATCATTGCCGTATCTGGCTTGCTCAGCCAGTTATCCGCAAATGTGGCAAAGATAGGATACTTTCCTAACTGCACCAATGCTTCTGAAAAAATAAATTTCCAGACAATACCCAGGACAACTCCTCCGATTAAATTTGGAATAAAAAATCCAGTTCGATAAATACTCTGTCCCTTATATCCTCTTGTCAAAATATATGCAAGAAAAAATGCGATAATATTTACAAGTACTACAGAACCAATGACATATTTAAACGTCCTCCCCAGAGACTGCCAGAAATTGATATCATGGAACGCCTTAGTATAATTGGAAAATCCAACTATATTATAAGTTTCTGAAATTCCATTCCAATCTGTAAATGACATAAATACACCATTTACAAAAGCCCATCCTATGACAAAAACAAAGGCAAAAATTGCAGGACCTGCAAACCCTAAAAACATCAATACCTGATTTATTTTTTTATTTTTCATTATCATCCACCTCCTATTTGGCTCGCCAATATTCTTCGTATGCCTTAGCGACTTCACTTCTTTCAATCTGCCCATCTAAATATCGCTATAATGCAGCTCCAGTATCCACATAGTGATCTGCTGTATTTGCCATATATGCAACCTTTGTTCTACCTTCTTTCTGGTATTCCAAAATGCTCTTTGAAATTCCATTTTCTATTTCTATCGTCGCATTATCGTAGGCTGGAATTCCCTTTGCATCATTCACAACAAAATCCCATCCCCGCTCTGTCTGAGTGATATACTCAATTAATTCTTTTCCTGCCTGCTTTTGTTCCTCTGTCGCTCCTTCAAAAATTGACAAATACAAAGGTACTAAGGTTGCAATCCTCTCATTTGGATAGGAATCATCGTTTCCAACTGGAAGCGGAATCATTCCATATTCACCGTTTTCATCCAATGCCTCCAATGAGGTAGAACCCCAGTTTCCCTGAAACCAGAATGCAGCTTTCCCCTCTGTCAAAATACGAGCCTGTTTTGTAGTATCGCCATCATTGGCGTACTGCAATGGATTAGCTTTATAATAATTATATTCCTTCAAAATATCTACGGTATCCATCACTTGATTAAACATCTGATTATCCGCTAGACTCTCTTTCCCCTGCTTTAATAATTCTATAAATTCCGCCTGCTCTTTTGGACTTTCTGACTGTCCAGTATAAATATCTGTCGTCAAATGAGTGGACAAAGACCAGTCCTGTGCTCCCAAAACAATCGGTGCAATCCCAGCTTCCTCAATTTGTGAAAAAACTTTTTTCAAATCATCTTGCGTACGTATGGAATCTGGATTAAAATCCTCACCCAAAATCTCATCTAAGACTTTTCTATTATAAATAAGTCCCATGGCCTCAATTCGATATGGAACTCCATATACTTTGCCATTCTCTTGCGCTGCATCGATTGTCCCTTGACTTGCATAATTGACTGCATCCAAATCACTAATATCCACCAATCGGTCCTTCGCGCGAAGCAAATCTCCTGTTTCCAACGCCATGACAGTCGGTGTATTCCCAGAATTAAACATTACTGTTATCATACTCGCTGTATCTGCCGGCATTGGCACAACTTCTACTTCTGTCGTCTCGCTCTGTGCATTAAAATCTGCTACCATTGCATCAATTTTCTCTGACAAATCACCTCCTCCAAGATAAGCCCTAATTTTTACTTTTCCTTCTTTTGTCCTCATTTCTTCCTTCTGACTACCACAAGCAGTTAATATACATAGTATAGCCAGCATCATCAAGACTACCAGGGATGTTTTTTTGTTTCTCTTCATCATAGTGTCCTCCTTTATGAAACATGTTTCATTTCACCCCTAATGATAGGGGCTTTATTCGCCCCTTCTAATAAATGAAACATGTTTCGTATTTATCCTTATCATACATCAGAATATAATACTTGTCAATCCCTATTTTGTTGTTTCTCCATCTTTTCTGATTACATCAATCATATACTTTCTTTCGGAAAGTTTACGCCCCGCTAAAAGTTCCAGTAAAACTTCTACTGTTTTCTTCCCGATATCATTCGTAGACTGGACAATGGAAGTCATTGACGCCAAATTGACATTTGCCACATAAGTGCCATCGTAAGAAACGACTGCAAACTCATCTGGCACTTTCTTTCCCAGCGCCAAAGCTGCTTTTAAAAATGCCGCCGCTTGAATATCCGAAGCCATAATCCCATCAATCTGTGGATACTCTTCAAGAATCGTCATCGCAATATCAAGATAGCCCTCAAAATCAAATTCATTCCATTTTATTTCAATAAATCTGCTTTTGATTCCTTTTTCATTTAAAATATTTTCCAACGTTTTATGACATTTATAGGATTCTACCTTTGACAGCTCTGTATCTCCAATATGAATCACATACTTACAGCCATTCGCTATAAACTTCTCTGCTGCCAAAGCTCCACCTTTTTCATGGTCCGATACCACGATTGGTATCTGCTTTCCTATATCATAATCTAACATAACAATAGGCTTTCCAAATTTTAGATATTCCTTATCTTCCAAATCAGATACACCCATGATAACACCATCCACAATATTACTCTTTAAAATATTGATATAGTCTCTCTCTTTTTCAATCTGTCCATCTGTACTGCATAACATCAATTTATAACCTTTTTCATATAATTTTAATTCAATATAATGAGCCAAATTTGAAAAATATGGATGTCTAATGCTTGGAATTAGCATCGCTATAATACCTGACTTCTGTTTAAACATCCCTCTAGCCAGTTCATTTGGTATATAATTCAACTCTTCAATCGCGTCTTGGATTTTTTTTCTCGTTTCTGGTGCTACATTATCTGTTCCATTTAAATAACGTGACACAGTACATGCCGCCACATTAGCTCTTTTTGCCACATCTCGTATACTTGCCATTTTTCTCTTCCTTCTTTATGCAATATGTTTCATATCTAGGATAGCATATTTCCACGTTTTTGTAAATTAAATCATATTATTATAGGTAATGTAAAGTTTTTTGTTTGTTGGATAATTTTTTAGCATAGGAATGTGATGGAAGGAGACGCAAAGAGAGTCCGTCGATATATCCTTGAAAAACACTATAAAATTCTTTTTTATAAAGACAACATAAACATTAACAGTTTTTGCGATAAAATCTTTTATCTTTTCTGTTTCACACAATTTCCAGATAACAGAGGAAGCCTGAACATGCGATTCACGATTCTGAAGCACATCCAACAAAATGTTCGCATCAATCAATAGCCTCATATTTTGCCCATCCTCTCTTCTTTTGCTTCTTCCAGCGTCATAGTTGCAGGAACACTGCTAAAGAGGGATTCTGCAATGTCAAGCCGATCCTGAAATGGATTTGTCAGCTTTGCAATGACTTTCCCATATTGGATGATATAAATGTCCTCTTTTGATGCAAGCAACAGATACTTGCTTAAATTGTTCTTAAGTTCCGTAGCTGTAATAAACATAACTTATACCTCCTTTCTTTGAGATTACTCTTAGTATGTCAAAATCGAACGAAATTTTCAATAGTTTCTATAATATGGGATATTTATTGATAAAACAAATAATATTTGCTATACTAAAATTAGCTAAAGGAGGAGTTAGTGTGATATGATTACTGTAATTACAACTGCAACAGAAATACAGAATAATTTTGAAAGATACTTGAGTCTTGTTATGTCTGGGCAGGAAGTTATTGTGACGAAAAATGGTCAAGAGGTGGGGCGTTTTATTCCAAAGAATGCTACCGTATCGTACTTGACAGACTCATTGACTGGCATCTTGAAAGAAAGCTGCTATTATGTGCTTTGAAAAACATTTAGGAAATTGGGAGGTTTCTCCGTCCTATGGAAGCGAATCAGCATATTTATTTTGAAAAAATGTCATTGACGAATATACAGTTCAAAAGAATGAATATAGTGATGGCATTTTTCTATTTTCCAATTGTGTTGAAGCAAAAATGACTTGTTGTCAAAAAAACTAGAAAGTTGAGAGAAAAAATGAATCATATTATTATTAGAAAAGAGCAGGTTAATGACTATAGAAAAGTAGAAGAAATCCACAGGGATGCATTTTGGAATCTATATGTGCCTGGATGTAGTGAGCATTATATTGCACATATTTTAAGAACGCATAAGGACTTTATTCCAGAATTAGATTATGTATGCGAGATAGATGGACAAGTCATAGCGAATATTATGTATACAAAAGCAAAGCTGGTAGAGGAAGAGGGAAATGCTACAGAGATTCTTACATTTGGTCCAATTGGTGTAAAACCTGAATTTCAGCATAAAGGCATAGGAAGGATGCTATTGGAAAAGTCCTTCGAGGAAGCATATAAAATGGGATATAAAGCAATCGTAATTCTTGGAAATCCTGCAAATTATATTGCGAGAGGTTTTAAAAGCAGTAAGAAATATCATGTTTGTTTGGAGGGAGATATCTTTCCAGCAGCATTATTAGTCAAAGAACTAGAGCAGGGATTTTTTGATGGGAGAAAATATTACTATTATGAGTCTTCTGCCTTTGAAATAGATGATTCTGCTGTAAAAGAATTTGATACGAGTTTTGAATATAGAGAAAAATGTTATCAATTAAGTCAAGAAGAATTTTATATTTATAGCCACTCGATAATTCAATAACTTCTCTGAAAATAAAAAAATTTTATTGACTAGATAAAATTTACGTGATATAGTGTATATACACGAAAAAAATATGGAGGTGACTATGGCAAAAGCGATGAGAAATAAAACTAATTGTTATTGCGTTAATTTAAGAAGAGCAGCGAGTATTGTGACGAATATTTATGATAAATATTTAGAGCCTGCGAATGTGACGCTTACTCAGTATTGTATTCTCAGCAATTTAGAGAAAATGGATGGCTGTAGTGTCAGTGCACTTGCAGATAGTATTGGGCTTGAAAGAACGACGTTAGTTAGAACCCTAAAACCATTGACAGTCAGAGGTTTCGTCAGTGATATTTCTGAGCCAGGGACTCGAAGCCGTAAGATGCATTTGACCAAAACAGGACAAGAGATTGTAGTACAGGCAAAACCATTATGGTTACAGGCACAAAAAGAAATAGAGAAGAAGCTTGGAAAGGAAAATGCAGATTTTTTATTGCAACTACCAGAAAGGCTTTAGAATCACTCTCTTTTTTAGAGGTTTTTAGAGAAAAGAGAAGAGAAAGAGATAATAGTTTCAAACAATTTATTTTTATCAACAAAAACGTGTATGTACACTGAGAGGAGGAGAATATGAAAGAAAAGAAATATCAGGCAGTTATTTTTGATAAAGATGGAGTGATTGCAGATTCAGAATATATGAATATACTGGCAAAACATATTCAGCTAAAAAAAGCTGGGATTGATGTGGACTGGCATTATCACGACCAGTTTTTAGGTACGACACATGAATATATGTGGACGAGGATGAAAGAAGAATTTGCCTTACCTAGAGAAGTCGATTACTATATTAGACAATGGGCAAAAGTAAGGAGTGAATTAATTGAAAAAGACGGCTTGAAAGCAATGCCAGGAAGTATCAATTTAATAAAGAGATTAAAGTTAGCTCAAATACCGATTGCTGTCGCTTCCTCTTCCAATATTGCAGATATAGAGGCTGATTTGAGAGCGCTTGGTATCGGTGATATATTTAACGCAGTGATTAGCGGGGAACAATGCCAAAAAGGAAAACCAGACCCAGAGATATTTTTACGAGCAGCAAATGCACTTCGTATAGAACCTCGAAATTGCGTTGTGATTGAAGATTCCACGAGTGGCGTCGCAGCTGCGAAAGCGGCAGGGATGAGATGCATTGGCTATGCAAATCCTGAAGCTGTGAAGCAAGATATTCACTTGGCGGATGAGATTATTACAGATTTTGAACAATTAACGGTAGAATATTTAATGATGGGAGATTAAGTGGTGTAAAATTTTCGTAGATGAAAATAATGGATTATAGGAAAATAGCGAAAGAATTTTGCGATATGCGTATACAAGATGCCAAAAAGTGTCACAAATTGAGAGGAAGATATAGGAGAATATTGCTTTCTTCCGTGGATTGAAGAGGAACAGTAGGAAGATAGATAAAGAACTTAGATAGTTAAAATTATAAACTCATTTAAAAGTACTCATAAAGTAAGCAGCCCCAATAGATACAACTATTGGGGGCTATTCCTTTTACTATCTGAAAAAGAACAAGAAAAATAGCTATGAAGTTTTTTCCATTCCCGTCATATTATTTCTCTGTTGAAGTTCTCTGTCCTACCAAATGGTTCTCCATATCCTCAAACATCTCTCGTACCGTCATAGGCTTTTGACCTGTAAGTTTTTCAAAATCATCCGTAAATGTAGACATCTGACCAAGACGGATTGCGCGTCCAAAAGTCACCATTCCATCTGAACAAAATGGGAAGTTTGTAGCAGTCTGAGCCCACATATCATCTGTTGTTCTAGGCACACCGATAGAATCAAAGAACTCATACTGCTCCTCATCTGAGATTGCTACATATTTGACATTATGTCCAGTAACCTCATTTGCTATTGCAATATATTCACCAAGTGTAAGCAACTCAGGTCCATTAATATCAATGACTCTATCTTCCCAGTCACTCATAGCAGCATATGCCGCAGCCAAAGCGCAGTCATCTCTTGAAATATATGCCATCTTTCCATCTGCAAAGTTGTTCGCAAGAATATTCCCTGTGTTCTCATATGCATTAACATAGTTGGAAACCATAGCTTCTGCATATTGTGAGTCTCTTAAGAAAAGATAATGGATATTCTGTTTCTTTACATACGCTTCAAACCATACATGGTCATTTACTTCATATGTATCTATATCTGGTTCTCCCGCACCGACAATCGATGTGTAGACAACTCTTTTTACTCCTGCCTTTACAGCAGCGTCAAGTGCTATCTTCTGTGCGGCTCTTCTCTTTGGACCAACAAATGGCATGGAAATAAGAATCATTGTATCAGCACCGATAAACGCATCAGAAAGATTTTCATCATTGAAATCAGCAACTCTAAGCTCCACACCACATCCCTTATACTTCTCTAATCCCTTCTCCGTTGGCGCTGTAAAAATAAGGTCCTCATGTGGATACTTATCTAACAGTACCTTTGCGGACTTTCCGCCAAAATTTCCATCTACACCATTCAATAAAATCTTTTTCATTATAGTTACCCTCCTGTTTTAATTTGTTATTCATTTAACATGATACCAAGGTCCCAAGTTCAAAAATCCGATGCAAGCTTGCTTGCAAGAGGATTTTTGAACTTGGGACCCGCCAAAAACATGAATAAGTAGCCGTTTTTCGAAGAAAAATGAGCGGATTATGAATGTTTTTGAGAATTGCGGGAGCACATTGTGCGGAGCAATTCGGTATCATAGGGATCAAAAGACCTTTTGACCCCAACATCTTAACATTGTTTTATAATCCAAGTATATATCCTAAAGGAAAAGAAAAAAACTACTCAAAAATTCAAGAAACTCTATAACTATAAGTTATAGAGTTTCTTCAGACTGTAGACAAAGTCTCGGCGAAAGCCAGGTTTTTCTATGCTTCAAACC
>JAUUSJ010000119.1 GCA_030841965.1 Blautia sp. | reverse complement strand
ATATATCAGCGTATGTCGAAAAATCGTGGGAACGAACGTGTTTGCGGGACATATCTTTGTCTGCTCTCTTAGCGTCTGTTTTGTCCCATTCCCCCAACTCTCTATCCCCCATACTCCGCCAAAACCGGCAGCCCTCCCAATAAAACTCCCTTTTCTCCCATATCCTCAAAAATATCCATTCCAACTTTTTCCAATCTCTCTGTATCCGCCTGAGTAAGCATCAAAGAAACTCTGGCCCCCTTTTCCCTCTCTCTAAGAGGCTCTAAAAACCCCTCTCTCATAAGATACATAATCTCCCTCTCTCGTATCACCCACTCCTCATCTCCTTGGAGATTTTCCACATATCTCTCTCGAATTTTCCTCGCCTCTTCCAGCCGAAAACAAACTTCACTCGCCCTCCTCCCGTAACAAGAAAGTCCACAGACAGATATAATCTCGTCTATTTTAGACGGAATAACTGGCTCATAGGAAGCCGGCACTTTTATCGGCAAATGTCTACTCCCATCTGCCTCAACTAAGATAAGCTCTGCCATCTCGAGAAGTTCCCGAAAAATCGTCTCCCCGACAAAAGACATTTTCTTCCCACTTACTTTATCGCCGACAATAACCACCCCATCCTCCGACAACTTTTTTCCAACCTGCCCAAAATCTAGCTTCCCATCTTTTAAAAAGACCGTATGCTCTCTTGGAGCGAGCATATGTGTTGTTGTCATAATAAGGATAGTCTTCCCTCTTTTCACACCTTCTGCCGTCAGATGATAAATGCTGGAAGTCTTTCCTCCCCCTCCGGTAAACGCCAAGACATAAGCCTTTCTTCTTGCTCTCTCTTTCTTCTCTCCTAATTTTTTATGAAGTTTTTCCTCGAGACCAAATGCATCCCAGAGGCTTTCTCTTCCCTCCCAGTTTTTTCCATAATTTGTCCATATTTTCATCTATCTCTCCTCACTTTTTCAAGCACTCTCCTATCTTGACTTTGCTAGCTGCTCATATATCTCTCTCACCGCTTTCAAAGCTTCCTCGACCTGCCTTCTCGTATTAAAATGAGAAAAACTAAACCGAACTGCTCCCTGCTCTCTCGTTCCGAGACTTTCATGCATTAATGGCGCACAATGCCCTCCAAAACGGGTATAAATCTCATACTCCTGCGCTAGATAGTCACTGATTTCTCCCGATTCCTCGTTGAAAAAATTACAAGAGATAATCGGCGCTCTCTGTCTTGACTGAAAATCGCCGTATATTTTTATTCCAGGCATTCCACAAAGTCCCTCGTAAAATTCCCACATCAACTCCTGCTCCTTTTTTCGCAAATTTTTGGCGTCCTGCTCATTGATATACCGGATTCCCTCCACAAGTCCTGCAATTGCATGAGCATTTAATGTCCCAGCTTCCAGCGCCGTTGGCATCCTCCTCGGATGCTTTTTCTCATAAGTTAAAATGCCACTTCCTCCACTTAATAGCGGCTTAATCTCTATCCCCTCTCTCACACAGAGTCCTCCAATCCCCTGTGGTCCCATTAAACTCTTATGTCCCGTGAAACAGACGACATCGATGCCATCTCTATCCATATCAATCGAAAAAATTCCCGCAGTCTGGGAGGCATCCACAATAAAAATCGTCCCCGTCTCTTTGCAGACCTTTCCAATTCTTTGGATATCTACTATATTCCCTGTCAGATTCGAGGCATGGGTACATACAACGGCTCTTACTTTTGGCGTAATTGCCCGCTCTAAAGCATGATAATCAAGTCTTCCCTGTTCCCTCTTTTCCGGCTTACATCCTATAATCGTAAGCTCCACACCCCGCTCTTCCATCTCGTAGAGAGGTCTTAATACACTATTATGCTCTAGCACAGTTGTGACCACTCTATCTCCTGGCTCTAATATTCCCTTTATCGCCATATTTAGAGCTTCCGTCGAATTTTTCGTAAAAGCGACCTGCTCTGGGGATTTTGCCCCAAATAAATCTGCCACCATCTGTCGCCCCTGAAAAATAACTCTAGAGCTTTGTAATGCCAGAGAATGCGTGCCTCGAGAGCTATTTCCCATCGTCCGAATCGCATTTGCGACGGCCTGCGCTACCGTATCGGGACGATAAAAAGAAGTCGCCGCATTATCCAAATAAATCATCTTCTATTCCCCTTGTTTTTTCTCAAGGTAGAGCAATCCTTCCAAGACAGACCCCGCAATACATCTCGCCTTATCTGAGATAGTAAAGCAATTTTTATACTCACTCTCTCTCGGGTCGATATCTGCTATTTTAAATTCCTTCGTCACAGGATATCCATCTCGAATTAATCCTCGGACTAATCCTGTGAGACTTGCCTTTACCTCCACCTCATTTTCTCCATCTTGGATAACCGCAATTACCTGGTCTTTTTTTACAGTATCTCCAATCTTTACTTTTGCGTATAATCTCCCCGCGCACTCGGCGTGAATTACTCTCTCTTTCCCATAACCTGCAATAATACCCGGAACTTTGGTATTTGGAGCCGCCATACCTTTTTCAATAATTCTGCCAAGATTATGTCCTCGCATTGTCTCTATCACAAGGTCTACGTCCTCTCCCGCCAAAAAACCCGGACCAAGGGCAATTGTCTTTTTTGCCATTGCTCGGTTCGTACCCAAATTTTTCTTTGCCAAAATGGCATCCACGACCGCCCAAGGCTTTCTCTCTTTTAAAATATCTCCGTTTGCATCTATCATGAGTGGGATTTTATCCTCTCTTATAGCCTCCTTCGCCTGCTCAAAGTTTTCTACCTTCACGCAGGTTAGCCCCTCTATCTGACTCTCGCCATCATACACCGCCTCAGAAAATGCAACCTGTCTTCGGATTGCAGACGGATTTTCTATCTCAAGAATCAGAACTGGATAACCACTTCGATATAGCTTATGAATCGTTCCCGTCGCGATATCTCCACCGCCACGCACAAAAATCCACTGATTTTCTCTCCTCATCTTTCTCTCCTCATCTTTCTCTCCTCATATCGTAAATTCAAAGAAATAAAACTTTCTAACTGTCTTATGGTTTTATAATCTTTTCCGCCTCGCTCATTTTCTCCACAATCTCATACATATTTGTCACTCCACCGACTGCGAGCTTCTCGCTAAGCCCATAATGGTTAAGACAAGTTCCGCAAGTCAAGATTTCCGTTCCATTTTTTTCTAAAATTTGCAAATCCGCCAGAGAGTCAGAACCCTCACAGGATAAATATGCACCTCCATTATAGAGAAGCACTGTATCTGGAGCATTATCCTGCTCTGTTAAGGCGTAGACAAATCCCTTCATCAAAAGTTTTCCAAGAGCTTCCTCTCCAACTCCCATCTCTCTGGAGGAAAGGACAACGACAGTCCCTCTCTTTTTTCTGTCTTCCACCGGTTGACATTCCTCGCATTCTGGCTCTATCTCTTCTTGCTCTGTTTTCGCGCCGTCGGAAATAATCTTTACCAAGTACTCTCTTGGCGCCAGCTGCTCTGATTCATTCTTCAGCCCCTTATGATTCGCCATCTTAGAGAGATTTTGCACTGCAATTTCGTTATCTACTATAACTTCTATTATCTCTCCCGCTTTACATCTTTCTAATGCTTTTTTTGTCTCAATCACTGGCAAAGGGCAAGCCTTTCCTCTCTCATCTAATCTCATTTTTCTCTTCCTTTCTACTAACAAATAATCACAGATTTCTCCCGCTTTTTCTCAATCCTTCCGACAATTCCGCAGGGAAGTCCAAGCTCTTTTAGCTCAATTATGGCTTTTTTCGCATCCTCAGCATCCATAGAGACTAAAAGCCCTCCCGACGTCTGTGCGTCATACAAAATTTCCTCCATGAAAAAACTACTATCTACAAACTGCACTTTATCTTGTACATGATTACGGTTTCTCTGTCCTGCTGCCGTCAGATAAAACTCCTCCACATATTCCTCACATTCTGGAATATACGGAATACTCTTCTGGTCAATGATAGCAGTAAAATTCTCCTCTAGCATCTCACATAAATGCACCAAAAATCCAAATCCCGTCACATCAGTACAGCCATGTACCTCATATTTTCTCACAATCTCAGAAGCGTATTTATTAAGCGTCGTCATAGATTTTATCGCCAAATCCATCGCCTCCTTAGAAGCCGCTTTTAATCTCGCCGCCGTACATACAATTCCAACGCCGAGCGGTTTTGTCAAGATAAGAGCATCCCCCTCCCTGCATCCATGATTCGCCAAAATTTTATCTGGGTGAATGACTCCCGTCACAGATAACCCGTATTTCACATCCGCATCTGCGATAGAATGCCCGCCTGCCAAAACAGCACCTGCCTCCGTCACTTTCTCATTGCCTCCTAATAGGATTTGACCAAGTATATTTAAGTCCATACTATCCGGGAAACAGACTATATTCAATGCCGTTTTCACATCTGCACCCATCGCATAAATATCGCTAAGCGCATTCGTCGCTGCTACCTGCCCAAAAATATACGGGTCGTCCACCATCGGCGGAAAAAAATCCAAAGTCTGCACAATCGCAAGGTCATCTCGAAGTTTATACACGGCTGCATCGTCCGAACCATCAAATCCAATCAGGAGATTCTCATCTTTTTTCTTTGGCAACTGGCTAAGCACTCTAGAAAGCACCGCTGGACCTAGCTTGGCAGTACAGCCTCCTCCTTTACAAAATACAATTTCTTCCATCTTATCCTTCTTCCTCCCTTTCTTTCAATTCTTCCACCCAAGCTTCTGAAAAGTATTTCTCATAAATTTCATCCACCGCTTCTCTCGACTCCTCACAAAACTTCTCATAATGCTCCAAAATCTCCCTGGCTCTAGGAGTCAACGTAGAGCCTCCTCCATCTCTTCCTCCTGTCTCCCTATTCGTAAGCTGAAATCCCCACATACTCTCTACATTCTTAATAATCTTCCATGCTTTGCTATATGCCATATTCATCTGTTTTGCCGCTCCCAAAAGAGAACCCGTCCTGTCTATATTCCGCAAAAGCGTAGCCACACCTGGTCCAAACGCTTTATCCTCAAAATATAATTTCAGGGACATTCCATAATGCAATCTATCATCCATAATCGCCATTCTCTACCACCTCTTTACTGTCCGCATTTTCCTATTCAGTACAATATTCAACATAAAAATAATAAAAAACGCAAAAATCATCACTATCGCAACCCAGATACCCGCCGTGGCATAATCACCATCTTGAATTACCATCGCAATTTTTTGCGATATCGTTCCCGTCTTTCCAGGGATATTCCCCGCAAGCATAGAAGTTGCACCGTACTCTCCCATCGCTCTGGCAAAGGTAAGAATGGTACCTGATATAACCCCTGGTCCTGCCGTTGGAAGTACAATCTCCCAAAAAATTTTGATTTCTGACATCCCAAGTGTTCTCGCCGCATAAATCAAATTTACATCTATCTGCTCAAATGCCGCTCTCGCATTTCGATACATGAGTGGAAAAGCGATAACTGTGGCTGCGATAACACAGCCCGCCCATGTCTGTACAATTTTGATATCAAACTGCTCAAATAAATATGCCCCGAGAGGTCTTCTCCTGCTAAATAAAAGAAGTAAAAAAAATCCAGCCACCGTAGGCGGAAGAACCATAGGCAAGGTCAAAATTCCATCCATAATCGCCTTTGCTTTTGGTCCCATCTTTAATGACTTTCTCGCTACGTAGATTCCAGCGAAAAAAGAAATAATCGTAGCTGCAATTCCTGTCTTAATAGAAATAAAAAGAGGACTCCAGTCTAACTGACTTAATCTTATCATGATATCACTCATTTCTTTTCCTCCATAACTGTCGCTGGCAGGCGACAACCAACTTTCACTCCAGTCGGCACTAATCGGGCGTCATTAGCGCCCAGCGCCCTCATGTCATTATATGCTATATTTTCTATATAATTAGGCAATATAAAGAAAGGAGCAACGACAGACGGCTCTTTTTTACCTTCTTCACTGCTCCAGCTTTTTGCTCTATCTCTATCTCAACCTTACTTCACATCTGTGTCAAAATAATAGCTGTCAAATACTTCTTTGGCATCATCGGAAGTCACAAAGTCATAAAACTGTTCTGCCGCCTTTGTCTGCGCATCATCCGCCTCTGGATTTTGAATACGGGCAATCGGATAGATAACATCTCCAGTCAAATCATAACTTACCGTCTCTAAAATATTCACCTGGTCCTCGTATCCATATGTGTCAGAATAATATGTCGTTCCAACTTCACAGGATCCTTCCGTCACAGCGATTAAAACTTTGCTCACATTATCTTGTTCGCTGATTTCCACTCCACCGAGTGCCTCAGAAACTTCCTTTGTTGTAATTGTGGAGACATCCTCCACCTTAGGAACTAAATTTAAATTCACAAGTGCCTGTCTTGTATACTTTCCAACTGGCACACTTCCACCTGCCAATGCAATGCTCTTTGCATCTTTTAAAGTCTCAAGTCCTTTTACCTTCGTTCCACTATCTTTGCGAGAGATTACTACTACCTGATTATTTACCACATTCTTTCTTGTCCCATCTACCAGAATATTCCCCTCTGCCTCCAACTCATCCATCTGTTTTTGTGCTGCAGAAAAGAAAATATCACATTCATACCCTTCCTTAATCTGAGTCATTAAAGTTCCTGAACTATCTGCGTTAAATACAATCTTCACATTTGGATTCGTCTCATTAAATTTTGCTGCGAGGTCCGTCATAACTGTATTCAAGCTTGCCGCGATAAATACTTGAATCTCTGTCTGCTCATCTGAACTTTTTGTCGCATTTTCCTCCTTAGAGCTTTCCTGGGTAGCATCCTGAGTTTTCGTCGTCTCGTCACTGCTTTGTGAATTAGAATCGGATGTATTGCCACATGCCATAAGACCTCCAACCATACATCCCACCATCAATAAAGCCAATAATTTCTTTTTCACCTTTCTTCCTCCTTAATTTTAGCTCCAATTCCTCGTAGGATACTCTGGCGCACCAGTTTTTGGAGCCGTTATTCTTAATAAAATATAACGCTTGTAAAAAGAAAAGTCGTTTTGCAATCTCTCACAAATCGACTGTCTCATTATTGATCTTACTATAGCATATTTCTCTATTTTTGCCAATCTCTTTTCGAGAATTCAGTTGAAAATTTCATAAATTTCTTGAATTTCAATCTGTTCTCTCTGTATTAAATCTTCTAATTCTCCCCTCTTTTCAACCTCGGCACTCCACGCCATTCCACATCCCGCACTAATCTCTCTTGGAATTGGAATTAATCTCCCTGGAGCATCCTCTTTTTTCGCAGAACTTTCCATTTTCATCGCCTGTGTTGTTGTGTGAAAAGTAATAATCACTTTTTGACTCTTTTTTCTTAGCATAAATTCCTCCCAATATGACAAGAAAAGGAGTATCATAATACAATACTCCTCTCCTCGTTTGGTTTACTTTATATGGCTTTTTCTCATTTTCTTAGTTAATATATACTATACGTATTATTTTATAATATGATGTTGAAGTCAAAAGACCTTTTGACCCTGGTATCATAATATTTATTATTTTACTAAACGTACGGTCTCTCTACAGATAGCTAACTCCTCATTTGTTGGAACGCAAAGTACAGTAACCTTTGAATCTGGAGTAGAAATAATCTTCTCCTCACCGCGAACCTTATTCGCCTCAGCGTCAATCTCTACACCTAAATATCCAAGATAGGAACAAACTTCTGCTCGTGTCTCTCCATCATTCTCTCCGATACCAGCTGTAAATGAAATGGCATCCACACCATTCATAGCTGCAACATAGGCACCGACATATTTAGCAACACGATAATTAAATGCCTCAAGAGCTACCTGTGCCCACTCATCTCCTGACTCTGCTGCTGCTGAGAGGTCTCTAAAATCACTGGAAACTCCAGAAAGACCTAATACACCAGATTTCTTATTGAGAATCTGAAGGATTTCTTTGATGTCCAGATTTTCCTTGTCTGCGATGAACTCCAATGCACCTGGGTCGATATCACCACTTCTTGTTCCCATGATAAGTCCCTCAAGAGGGGTAAGTCCCATACTTGTATCGATAGATTCGCCGCCTTTTACTGCAGAAATACTTGCGCCATTACCTAAGTGGCAAACGATAATCTTCAAATCTTTGATATCTTTTCCTAAAATCTCAGCTGTTCTCTGAGATACAAACATATGACTTGCTCCGTGGAATCCGTAGCGACGAACGCCGTATTTCTCGTAGTAGTCTTTTGAAATGCCGTAAAGATATGCTTTTTTAGGCATAGTCTGATGGAATGCTGTGTCAAATACACCCGCCATAGGTGTGTTTGGCATAAGCTGTCTACAAACGTTTACACCGATTAAGTTTGCAGGGTTATGAAGTGGAGCAAATGGGTTACATTCTTCCATTGCCTCGATAACTTCATCTGTGATAATCGTAGAGCAAGCAAACTTCTCTCCACCGTGTACTAAACGATGTCCAACTGCACCAATCTCGTCGAGAGAGGAGATGACACCATTATTCTCGTCTGTTAACTGCTCTAAAACGAGCTTAATTGCAACTGTATGGTCTGGCATTGGGGCATCCATTTTCACTTTAATCTTTCCAGATGGCTGGTGTGTCAAAACACCGTCGATTCCAATTCTCTCACATAATCCTTTTGCCAATACTTCCTCCGTTACAGAATCGATTAACTGATACTTTAAGGAAGAACTTCCACAGTTTACTACTAAAACATTCATTTTTTCTTGAACTCCTTTTCTTATAAAAACTAATCTGCCCATATAATAAAAATACAAATTCCTACCTATTTGTTTTTTTATTATATACTAAAAAATAAAATAGTGCAAGAAAAAATAACGTAGTGCAAGTTTGTGAATTATTAGACATTTTTCTTGGGATATTGTACTATAATGAATACATTTTGAGAGGAAAGGGAGTGGGGTGTTTATGGGTTTTGTACAATGATTATTTTTTTGGGGTAAATGGTTATTGGGGGTTATACGAAGGGAAAAATGGAGGGGGATATGAAAAACTGTGTCGAAAAGGATAGGATAACATGCACCTTGAGAATTGCAGATATTGATTTTCAAAAGTTCTGCGAGGAGAGAGAGTGGGAGGGTAGGCGGAGAGAGGGAAGTTGGGAACTGGAGAAAGGCGCTGAGAGAGACGCTGAGAGAGACGCTGAGAGAGGAAAGGTATATGCCCCAAAAACACGTTCGTTCCCACGATTTTTCGACATACGCTGATTTATGTCGCTTCCCGCAAACTCGCACCTATGGTGCTCAGACAGTGCTCCAGCGACAAAGCTAAGTATATCGAAAAATCGCTCCACTCTCTATCGTTTTTGGGGCATATACCTTTCCTCTCTCAGCTGTGTATTGGCTAAACAGTTGAAAATCTCTGTATTTTGATACTTTTTTAGATTTGTTTTATTAGAAATTCGTGTTATCCATCCCATATCTGAAAAGGTGGGATTTCCGCACATGATTATAGGAATAATTGAAAACAACTATGAAGATATAACTAGTGAACTACTCGGCAACAAGTTACCGAGCTTCCTGCTTCACCCACCGTTGCTTGGTAAATACGAAAAACTGTATTTGCCAAGTCTTACATAGTGTCCACAGGCGTGAATTCGGATAGTTCCTACCCTATAGAGTGTATCGTACATTTGTACCTTGTATATTTTACGTGCCAAAGGAGCTTGGTTATCGCATGAGATTTCTTGGCACAACTCCCTATATACAGTTATCAATGTTCGAATGTATGGACAGTATATCATATCATTTATGAGATTGCAACTTGTAATTATAAAAAATGGGGCTTTCATCTCGGATACAAGTAACCGAGAATTCCCGCCCTAATTTTTTTAAAAGTGAAAACAATCTAAAACAGCCGTAAAAATGTAGATATTCTTCGGTTGAAAAGTTAAAATAACGGGAAATAACCGCAAAAATATCGTATTCTTACGGCTGAAAAATAAAAATAAGAAAAAATAACTGCGAAATATAATCATTCTTGCGGTTAAAAAATAAGAACAAGAAAAAATAGCTGCAAAATATAATTATTCTTACGGTTAAAAAATAAAAACAAAAAAATTCGACCGCAGGAATATAAGTATTTTTACAGTTAAAAAAATCTAACAATCTAAATAAACTGTAAATATCTATATAAATTGCAGTTACAATTCTAAAAAACAAAAAATAACCGAAATATGATAAATGATATTACAGTCAAAATTCTAAAACTATGAATATAGCCATAAAACTACAGTATCCAAAAAAATTAAAAAAATTTGCTTCCTTGACACTGTATTTTCGCCATGTTACACTAAATGCCATAGCTCTATATTATGATACTAGGGTCAAAAGGTCGAAAACCCGATACAAGCTTGCTTGCAAGAGAGTTTTTGAGGGCGCTGGGCGCCAGTGTCGCTCGATTAGCGTCGACTGAAGGGAAACGCAGGTGTGGGGGCAGATTGTGCAAAGCAGTCCAGTATCACTAATATCAAAGGGAACAAAAGACCTTTTGACCCCAACGTCATATTATTAAAAAATCAAGAAAGAAGGTTATGTATGAAAACAGTTGGCATTGTTGCAGAATATAATCCATTTCACAATGGTCACGCTTATCATATTGAAAAAGCAAAAGAAATTACAGGAGCAGATTGTGCAGTTATTATTATGAGTGGAAATTTTGTGCAACGAGGAACTCCTGCTATTTTGGATAAATATAGTCGCACAAAAATGGCACTTTTAGGGGGAGCGGACCTTATTATTGAGCTTCCCACGCTTTTTGCAACTGCCAGTGCAGAGCTTTTCGCCCTTGGAGCTGTTCTCACCTTAGAAAAACTTCATCATATTGATTTTTTATGTTTTGGGAGTGAAGAGGGAAAGCTAGAACCTTTTTTGGAATCTGCTTCCTTTCTTTTGGAGGAATCTACCTCTTTTAAGAAAAATCTTTCTTCCTTTTTGAGACAGGGAGATTCCTTCCCAAAGGCTCGGGCAAAAGCGCTTAGTTTGGAGGAATTTGAAGGTTTTGCTTGTCAAAACAATAACAATTTGGAGTGGTTTCTCGCTCAGCCAAACAATATTTTAGGGATTGAATATGTAAAAAATTTAAAAAAATATCATTCTTCTATCCAACCTATTACATTACAGCGCAAAAATGTACATTATCATGACAATGATTTACACTATTTTTTTAGCTCTGCCTCCGCCATTCGCACGGCGATTGCTCAAAATCGTCTGGATGAAAGTCTTTCTTCTGTTCCGAAATCTTGTCATTCTCTTCTTTTAGAACAATATGATAAATATTTTCCAATTTCCCTGGATGACTTTTCTTCTCATTTTTATTTTTTGCTCCAGAGGGAAATGGAGACACTCTCTTCTTTTCTTGATATTAAAGAAGAGCTTGCAAATCGAATCCAAAAACTGAAAAATCCTTCTCTTTCTCTCTCTGAATTTATTTCGGTCTTAAAGAATAAGGCTTTCACTTATACTGCTATTCAGAGGGGAATTCTTCATTATCTTTTGAATATCAAAAAAGATTTCTTAGAGGAAGTGAAGTTAGATGAGATTGTCTATTATGCTAGAATACTCGGTATGAACGAAAAAGGGGCTACCTTTCTAAAAGAGGCAAAAAAGACGAGTGAAATTCCGATAATTCAGCGACCTGCGAGAGCGTATCAGGTACTCTCGTCTCTCGGAAAGCAAGTATTTGATATTGACCTTAGAGCGTCTGAGCTTTATCAGCTTATTCAGTATGAAAAGTTTGCTGCGAAACCGCAGTCGGAGTATAGAAAAGGGATTGTTCGAGTTGATTCTTCTCGTGAAATATAAAGATATATGCCAAAACTACAATATCAATTTGGAACATATAATTCTATTTTAAGGTTGATAAACAGAGAGATTATCTTTATACTAAAAATAGAGAAAAAGGAGGGATAAGTATGCCACAAACCATTTATTCATTGCTATTAGAATATTTATCTGCAGTACAAAAGATATATGGTTCACATTTAAAGAGTGTAATTCTCTATGGTTCTTATGCAAGAGGAGATTATACTGCAGAATCGGATGTTGATATTATGATACTAGTTGACTTGAACGAAGATGAGATGGAACAATATGCGGACGCATTATCAGAGCTTGGATTTGAATATAATGTAAATCATGATATCTGGATAATGCCCGTAGTAAAGAATATTGAACATTTCCATTATTGGGCAACTGCCTATCCATTTTATAAAAATGTTCAAAAGGAAGGTGTGACATTGTATGAAGCAGCCTAATACCCTAGATATTGGCACACAGATGGATGTGGCAAAACATCGTCTAAGAGTAGCAAAAGAAGATTTAGATACAGCCAAACTAACTTTTGATGCTGGGCAATTTCGTGCAGCAAATAACAGAGCTTATTACAGTATCTTTCATACCATTAATGCTGTGCTCGCAAAAGAAGGTATCGCTTTCAAGCGTCACAAAGATACACTTAGTTATTTTAATAAAAATTATATTCATAAGGAGATTTTCCCACGAGAACTTGGCAGAAAAATAGTAAAGGCAGAAGAGATTCGCCATGCTAGTGACTATGATACATTCTATATTGCATCAAAAGAAGTAACAGCGCAACAAATACAAACTGCAGAACAGATTTTACATTTGGCGGAAAAATATTTGGCAGAAGATGCAAGATGATAATGAAAACAAACGTCGAGAGAGTAAATTAATATCTCCTTTAGGTAGACAGTTGAAATAAATAAAACTGTTTATCTAAAGGAGCGCATATCATATAAATTGCTACCACAATTCTAAAAAACAAAAAGTGACCAGAATATTAGAAATTTTAGAGAATATTTCAAAATTCACCAGAAAGCAACCAACAGTCTTATCCAACAATATATTTTATTTATCCTTATCAATAAGATTTGTTCACATCCTTATCTTCCAAAATTTGAACCATCTTATCTAATCTATTTCTCCAAAATCATTGAAACCATTTTGTATTTCCAAATAACTTCACCAGCGTTGGACTAACAGCATAATATGATTTAATAAACCATCTTCCATACCATGTCTTTGCCAAAGTATTATCTCTGAATCTTCTAAGTGTCATTACCTGAGAACAGTTATATGAGCCATACACAGAAGTTGCAATATAACATCCCTCATTTTGTTTTTCTGTAGATACTGGATCTCCCTTCCATCTTATTTGAAATAGGCGTTTGCGAAACGCCAGAACCCGCATAAATACGGGATTCTTTTTGTCA
>JAUUSJ010000118.1 GCA_030841965.1 Blautia sp. | reverse complement strand
CGTGGGAACGAACGTGTTTGAGGGGCATATACCTGCCTCCTCTCTTAGCGTCTGTCCCCATTTCCCCTCTTATTTCTCTCTTAGCGTCCACCCCTCTCCACACCAAAATACTCCAACTAACAAAAATTTTACGCTATTCATGATAAAGTATCATGAGTGAAATAAATATCTTGTATTTTGAATGGGGATATACTATAATGATACCAAACTTCGGTTTGAGTACAAAGTTTGCATAATGAATTTAAAAATCTTATAGGAGGTATATAAAATGCAAAGTGTGAATAAAGATATGACAATTGGAGAGCTTTTACAAGTGGATATGGGAATTGCAGCGATTTTAATGGCATCTGGAATGCATTGTATCGGTTGTCCAGCTTCTCAGGGAGAGACATTAGAGGAAGCTTCTATGGTTCATGGAATGGATTGCAATGAGCTTGTCAGCAAAATCAATGAGTATCTAGCAAATAAAGCGCAGTAAATGTTCGAGAAAAGGAAAATAAAATCTCGCTATGTGGAAAGTAAAACTTCTGCACAGCGAGATTTTTGTTTTATTAAGACCTTCACGGATAATCACTCGAATGAGTAGATGAGCGATACTGTGAGGCTAAGCATTAAAATTTATCTTTACTGTTCTATTATAATTTGGCCAAAGCTTCTAGTGCGTAGTTACCTGCTATATCGATGAAATGCTCCTGGAAATAAAAGATAGAAGCATAAGTAAAAGATACGATATCACCGTACTCTGAAACTAGGTTGCAGATGCGCAAAAAAGCACTTGATGTGAGAGACCCTCTTTGAAGCATAAGGTAGTAGCATTGTTCCTTGGAATCTTTGTATAGTTGATTCGGTTCGTGATAGACGTTGCGTAAAAGAGAAGCGACAGTGATAATCACATCCAAATCATGGAAACAAAATACCTTCTGTGACGTAGAAGTCATTGTATTTGATTTATAAGCTTTGTCAGCTGAGAAATCAGATAAATTAGAGAATGCATTCTGCTCAGTCATATCATTTGTATCTAGGTCATTCTCGAGAGAGCCGTAAATCGTGGCAAAGTCTTCTTCGTCTTCGTCCTCATCCTCTGGGTCGTTGAAATCGATATCCATAATCTGAGGTTTCGTGAACTTGGAGAAGCGGGTATCTAATTCTTCTGGGTCTTCTACCTTTGTAATTACTAAAACTAGAGTCTCAGCGGACGGAATCGCCTCAATCATCAGAGGGATATCTTCTGTGTCGAATCCCAGCTCATAAAAAGCCTGCTGCATCATATCACGGAATAGGGCTTTTGTCTTATCAGTACTATATGCTAATTCATTTATAAAAAGATTTCTATCTTCTAAATCATTCTTGCTTAAAGTGCAACGAATTTGATTTTCACTAATTCTTTCTAATCTCACTAAATTCACTTCCTTTACTATTAAGTATCATGATAGTTCACATTCGGATACTTGTAATTTATTACTTTTATTGCCATTTATTCCAAGACGAAAAGGTCTTAGAGCTTTTGGCTGATTTATCATAAACTGGTATGCCTGTTTTGTAGGCAACTCTACGAGGATATAAATCCACATATATAGTATAATCATTATTTGCAGACATGTAAAGAGATTATTGAAACTAAATTTTGAAGAATTTGTAAATTTTTAAAAAAATATATGAAATCTTAGTTTATTTTTTATAAATAATCTAAAAAAAGTAGAAAAAGCTTGCAATACGGTCAAAAATTGGATATAATTGTAAATGTAATCAAGAAATGTAAAAGAAAGGAGGAAATATGAGACATTTCTTTATTACGAATAGGATTTTGTGCATCTTAGAGAGAATCCCTTGATGATATAGCATGGGATTTAACTAGTAACGAATTACAGTTTGCTGTCTATTCTTAATTTTATATGTCACAAAACTCAATAGAAAATCTATAGCCGTGCAGTCAGTTGATACAAATTTATGGCATCCTCACTACTGTGATCGAGGGAGTCGTCAGAGTCATATAGGCGTTACATCAATTCAGAGTCACGCCTTAGACAATTTCACTCAAAACTGCAAAGAGCCAAGAAATTTTCTATGATACTTCGAGCCGAAGGGAGGTAGCTCAAACCTGGAGACAGAATCAGTCGCAAGACAGGAGATGATTCTGTTTTACGAAATGGGTCTATCCGTTATCGTTGGTAAGGAAAAAGTAGATGCAAAAAACCTAGATGATATGTCACTTCTCCTAGAAACAAGCAATTATATGAAGGACTTTGTCGAGGAGGAGGGCAAAATTGTATCCGTTCACTATACCAAATTGACCAATTTATAATCTTGGTATTTATTATCTTATACTATGAAAGCCTTTACAGCATAATAGTTTCATTCAAGTATTTTCACTTTATCTTAATATTATTCTTAATATATTATTCTTATATAAACCAAAATGATATTTATTGTACAGATAATCCCTCAAAATATATATAACAGTAAAACTATCTTTTATTCAAACTATATACTATTTCAATGTAATGATACCAGGGTCAAAAGGTCTTTTGACCCTAACATCATGTAATCTAAAAGCAAAGATAAAATTAAAGATAAAATAAAGCGAAAATACCATTTCATTTTATTGAGCAGTTAGCTCAGTCATGATATTCTTTCAAAAGTTTTATAGAAAAAACTCATAAATTTTTCAATATTTACTATGAAACTCCGTCAAGCAGTTGTACAGATGAAAAGCCTGCTTGTCGTCAAGCATAAGACAAACAAATCGATAAAAACGGAAAAGAAAGCAGGTGTTGTACCTTATGAGCACAATCCTGCTTTTTTCCTTTCCATCCCTGTCTTTTTATCTCCCTATGTTTTATTTCTGACCTATTTTGTCTGGCAATATTCGCTCACCCCTAAACAAATATTCCAGGCAATTTGTTTTTGATATTCCTCCGTCGTGAGTAAATCCGCCTCTATTCTGTTAGACAAAAAACCGCATTCAATAATGACTGACGGATACGGATTTTCCCTGAGCAAAAAATAGTCGGAATTTGCCTTACATTGTCTGTGATTTGTTGAATCCATCTCGATGAATTTCTTTTGAATGCATTTGGCTAATTCCTCGCCAGCATTTGACTCAGAATAATAAAAAACCTGTGCTCCCCGTTGACTCTCGTCAGGGAAACTATTTTGGTGAATACTCAAAAAAGCAGCTGGCTTTTTTTCAAGAGCAATATCCTTTCTCGCCTGCAAATCAGAAGATTTTGTATGTGGTCTGCCTGGAACTGACAATCCAATATCCATATCTCGCGTCAAAATTACTGTGAAATTCTTTTTCTCGAGATAATATTTTAATTTTTTTACAATAGAGAGATTGATATCTTTTTCCAGAGCATCGTTCACCCCAACTTTTCCAGGGTCGCTTCCCCCGTGACCGGCATCGAGGACAATGACTGGTTTTGGAGGCTCTTTCATATTTAAGAAAATAAAAATAGAATCCTTATAGTGAAATAGAACAACGCTCACTAAAAAAACAATCCAAAAAAGAGGAAAAAAATATTTTTGCATATGATTTACCCAATTTTAGTGAGAAAATTATCCTTCGAGTTTATTATCGAAAGCCCGCTCACTATGACCTCTTTTATAGTAATATATGGAATAACGCCAAAAAGATGACAAGGAAAGGAAAGTCTATACAAAAAATTCTGCCTAAAAATGGTTTCTTTTTTGTACAATCAATGATATAATAAAAAAGATTTAGCAATAATAGTATGAGGGCGCTGGGCGCTAATGACGCTCAGTTAGCGTCGACCAAAGTGAAACGTAGATGTGGGAGTAATATGCGGAGCAATCCGGTATCAAAGGGGTAGAATATCTTTTGACTCCAGCATCATAGTATAGTGTTTTCAAGAAAAAGATAGGGAAGTATAAAAGCAGATAATAGGGAATTGAAAGGGAACGCTAATGGACACAGTAATTTTGAAGATAGAAGAAGGAAAAGAATACGATATTAGTAAAGCCGCGGAGTTATTAAAGCTCGGGGGCTTAGTTGCATTTCCGACAGAGACGGTATATGGTTTGGGAGCAGATGGATTTAATAAGGACGCATCGAAAAAAATTTATGCGGCGAAGGGAAGACCATCCGATAATCCGCTTATTTTGCATATAGCGGATTGGGAGCAGTTAGATAAGATTGCGAGTCATATTTCTGAGGAGGCAAGCAAGGTGATGAGAGCCTTCTGGCCAGGACCTCTCACGGTTATTTTGGATAAGAAAGAAGAAGTTCCGTATGAGACGACAGGTGGATTAGATACCGTCGCGGTTCGTATGCCATCTCATCCAGTGGCGAGAAGATTATTAAAGGAGAGCCAAGTCTGTGTGGCAGCTCCAAGCGCCAATACGTCAGGAAGACCAAGTCCTACAACGGCGAAGTATGTAATTGAGGATATGGATGGCAAAATTGATATGATTATAGATGGAGGAGCAGTTGGGCTTGGGATTGAGTCCACGATTGTAGATTTTACATCCGAGGTTCCTACCATTTTGAGACCAGGATTTATCACATTAGAGATGTTAAGAGAGCTCATTCCAAACGTCGTTCTCGACAAAGCATTGACTGCGCAGGGAAGAGTAGAGCATATCAAGGCAAAGGCTCCAGGTATGAAGTATAAGCATTATGCGCCAAAAGCGGACCTTTATCTTGTGAAAGGTGAGAATAGTCAAGTTGTAAAGAAGATAAATGAACTCGCCAGAGAAAAAGAAGAAGAGGGATATCATGTCGGAGTAATCGGCACAGAGCAAAATATCCCTGACTATACAGTTGGAATAATAAAAAATATAGGGAAGAGAGGTGAAGATACAGATATTGCGGCCAATTTATATAGGATTTTGAGAGAGTTTGATGATAGTGATGTTCAATATATTTATTCGGAGGCATTTGAGGAGGAGGAGCTTGGACAGGCTATTATGAATCGCCTAAAAAAAGCTGCAGGTTACCAAATGATTCGAGTATAAGGAGGAAAAAGTTTGGAAACATATAAACATATCACGATTGTAGATACGAATAATACCTGTCAAAGTTTTATGGCAGAAGTTGTACTCAATCAGTTGATAGGGCAGAGAGAGGAATGTGATACGGTAGTTGTATCAAGAGGGCTGGTCGTTTTATTTCCAGAGCCAGTGAATGCAAAAGCGGCAGACCTTGTGAGAGAATATGGATATTCCATTAAGAATTTTCAATCTGAGCAACTTACGCAGGAGGATATAGAGGAAAGTGATTTGATTTTGACAATTACGGATGATGAGAAGAAAAAGCTCTATGCCAATTTTAATCCGCCAGCGGGAAAACAGATTGAGACAATTAAGGAGTTTGCAAATGCACCAGAATGTATTATTGCAGACCCATATGGAAAGGACCAAATCATTTATGAGCACTGCTTTCTCGCGTTGAAGTATTTAGCAGAGAGAGTGTTTGATAGAATTATTTAAGAAAAGGAGAAATGAAAAATGATAGCAATAGGAAGTGACCACGGCGGATTTGCCCTAAAAAAAGCAATTGAGAAGCATTTAGAGGAGAGAGGATTTGAGTATAAGGATTATGGTTGCTATGACGAGTCATCCTGCGATTATCCAGTATATGCGAAGAAGGTTGCAAATGCCATCGTGGATGGAGAATGTGAGAGAGGAATTCTTATCTGCGGCACAGGAATTGGAATTTCGATTACTGCGAATAAGATAAAGGGAATCCGTGCAGCATTATGTGGAGATTGTTTTAGTGCGCAAGCAACGAGAGAACATAATGATGCCAATATTTTGGCTCTCGGTGCAAGAGTGACAGGAGAGGGATTAGCGCTAAAGATTGTGGATACATTTTTAGATACAGAGTTTTCTAATGATGAGAGACATATGAGAAGAATTAATCAGATTGAGGACTAAGGAGATGAGAAGATGAAGTGGAATAGAGAAGTGATACGCAATCTGGGGTTAATTACACAGCTTGGCATTAGTATGCTCACCCCTATTTTTATGATGACCTTTCTCGGAGTTTGGATAGATAAGACATTTTCCACTCATCTTTTTCTTATTTTTGTCATTCTTGGAATTGGAGGAGGATTTCGCTCCGTTTATATTTTGACAATGCGCAATACGAAAAAGGACAAAAAGGAGGATAAAGATATTGGAAAAGATTAGAAATCTAAATGAGACAGTTTTAGACCTCTTTATCGGAATTTTTATTTATTGTGTGATAGCGCAGATAATTGGACTATTTATTGCAAATGATAAACTAGTGTATACGATTGCCCTCTGGATTGGAGGAATTGCATCTGGAGGCTGGGCGGCGCATATGTATCTGACGCTGGATACGGCGCTTGATTTGGCACAGGCCGAGGCAATTAAGTATATGAGAAAGAGAAGCGTCATCCGAATTTTGGTTATATTATTAATCGGTATAGCGGGAATGCTGTATTCATGGACAGCCTTTATCGGAGTATTGGTTGGATTTTTCAGCCTTAAGCTCGCTGCTTACGCCCAACCGATTACAAATTCACATATAACAAAAAAAATTAAAAGAGAAAGAAGGTGAATATATGGGATATGGATTGGCAGGTATAGCAGGCAGAAGTTTTTTACTATCTTCCAGTGACGAAGTGGATTTTATGATTCATGCATATAAAAATCTCACTATTTTTGGTCAGGAAGTATCTATCAACACGACCCACGTTACGACAGTGATTGTGTGGTTGACTCTGGTTATCCTTGCCTTAATCGCTAGAAGAAGTATTATGAATGGAGACCCAGATAAGCCTACTGGTCTACAAAATGCAGTGGAAATGCTTGTAGAATTTCTTGATGGAATGGTAAATAATAGCATGGGAAAGCATGCGCCAAAATACGCGAACTATATTTTGACCATTATGTCATTTATCTTTTTATCAAATATTTCAGGCTTATTTGGCCTAAGACCACCGACGGCAGATTATGGTACTACATTCGGTTTGGCACTTATCACATTTGTGCTGATTCAGTATGCGGCAATTAAGACAAGCAAGTTTGGCGCATTTACAGATTTATTTAAACCGATACCATTATTATTCCCTATCAACCTGATAGGTGAGTTTGCCACACCGTTGTCGCTCTCACTGCGTCTATTTGGTAATGTCATGGCTGGTACGATTATGCTCGCCCTATGGTATGGATTAATGCCTTGGTTTGCAAAGATTGGACTTCCAGTATTTCTACATGGCTATTTTGATTTATTCTCAGGCGCAATTCAGACATATGTATTTAGTATGTTGACAATGGTATTTATTACAGATAAGTTAGATGCTTAAAAATTAACATGATTCAAATCGGCAAATCCTAAGATTGAAATTTAGAATTTGGAGTGTATAATATCTAATAAAAATTCACACTCTTTGGCAGGGGTTTCTTGTCGTTTTGAGCGTAAAGAAGGAGGATTATATCATGGTAAATATTACAAATGAAGCTTTAATCGCAGCTTGTTCCGCAATTGGTGCTGGTCTTGCAATGATTGCAGGTATTGGACCTGGTGTTGGTCAGGGTTATGCAGCTGGTCAGGGTGCCGCAGCAGTAGGACGTAATCCAGGAGCAAAGGGAGATATCACTTCTACAATGCTTTTAGGTCAGGCCGTAGCCGAGACAACAGGTCTTTACGGTTTGGTTATCGCTCTTATTTTATTATATGCCAACCCATTATTTGGAAGAATCAAATAAATTGGCAGTTTAATAAGATAAGACGAAAGGAGGCGTAACAGTGATATTAGCAGCAGACGCTGGAAGAATCTTTGGTTTGGATGCCCAGTTTGTATTTCAGTTTGCCTTTGCCGCGCTTGCTGTCTTTTTGCTTTTCTTGGCATTATCCTATATCTTATTTGACCCAGTTAGAAAGATTTTAAAAGACCGTGAGAAGAGGATTGCGGACTTAAAGGATACGACCGAGAGGGATAAAGTAGAGGCGAATCAGTATAAAGCAGAGTATGAAGCTAGATTGAGGGATGTAGAAAAAGAGGCTGAGGCAATCTTGAGCGAGGCTCGTAAGAAAGCGTTAAAGCGTGAGGACGAGATTATCGAGAATGCGAAGGCTGAGGCAGCAAGAATTATCGAACATGCTAATAGAGAGGCCGAACTTGAGAAGAAGAAGGTAAAAGAAGAAGTGAAACAAGAAGTCATCGATGTCGCAACTATGATGGCAGGCAAGATTATAGGTGGATCGATTGACAACAGTAAGCAAGATGCTTTAATTCAGGAGACTTTGGAGGAAATGGGTGATAAAACATGGCTAAGCTAGCGAGTACAACGTACGGTGACGCATTGTTTGAATTGGCTTTGGAAGAAAATCAGCTTGATGCATTTTTGGAAGAAGCGAAGGATATGAGAGATATCTTGTCAGCCAATGAAGAGCTCTTAAAGTTATTGAATCATCCAAAGATTGTGAGAGAAGAGAAGACAAAGATTATGGAGAATATTTTCAAGGATAATTGCTCGAATGAGATGATGGGCTTTTTGGATATCGTTGTGAAAAAAGGCCGTTATAACGAGCTTTTACCTATGCTTGAGCATTTTATTGCGAGGGCAAAGAAAGAAAAAGGAATCGGCATTGTCTATGTGACATCCGCAGTTGCATTGACTGAGGCTCATAGACAGGCGATTACAGAAAAATTATTATCTCTTACTTCTTACAAGAAATTTGAATTTCACTACGAGGTGCGTCCTGAAATTATTGGTGGATTGATTATTCGTGTGGACGATAGAGTTGTGGATAGTAGCATTCAGACAAGGCTTGCTAACATGAGTCGTTCGTTGTCAAAGATACAGTTATAGAAGAAAGAAGGTGTAAAGGTTCCATGAATTTAAGACCAGAAGAAATTAGTTCTGTTATTAAACAGCAGATTAAGAATTATACAGAAAAACTAGAGACTTCTGATGTCGGAACAGTTATCCAGGTAGCCGATGGTATTGCCCGTGTTCATGGTTTGGAAAATGCGATGGCAGGAGAACTATTGGAGTTCCCAGGCGAAGTATACGGCATGGTTCTCAACTTGGAGGAGGACAATGTCGGTGCCGTACTTCTCGGTGACCATAGAAATATTAACGAGGGAGATACTGTAAAGACAACAGGAAGAATCGTGGAGACTCCGGTTGGAGATGCGTTAAGTGGACGTGTTGTCAATGCGCTTGGTCAGCCAATCGATGAGAAGGGACCAATCGAGGCGACAAAGTCAAGACCAATCGAGAGAGTTGCTCCAGGTGTAATCACTCGTAAGTCTGTAGACACTCCTTTACAGACAGGTATTAAGGCGATTGACGCCATGATACCAATCGGAAGAGGTCAGCGTGAGTTGATTATCGGTGACCGTCAGACAGGTAAGACAGCGATTGCAGTCGATACAATTATTAACCAGAAGGGTCAGAATGTACATTGTATCTATGTCGCAATCGGACAGAAGGCATCCACAGTGGCGTCCATTGTAAAGACATTGGAAGAGCATGATGCGATGTCATATACAACAGTTGTGGCATCCACAGCAAGTGAGCTTGCGCCACTTCAGTATATTGCTCCTTATACAGGCTGCGCAATCGGCGAGGAGTGGATGGAGAACGGAGAAGATGTACTCGTTATCTATGATGACTTGAGTAAGCATGCAACTGCATATCGTACACTCTCCTTATTACTTCGTAGACCACCAGGACGTGAGGCTTATCCAGGAGATGTATTCTACTTACATTCCAGGTTATTAGAGCGTGCAGCTCGTCTCTCCGATGAGTTGGGCGGCGGTTCTTTGACTGCTCTTCCAATTATCGAGACACAGGCTGGTGACGTATCTGCCTATATCCCTACGAATGTTATCTCTATCACAGACGGACAGATTTATCTTGAGACAGAGATGTTTAATGCTGGTTTCCGTCCAGCTATCAATGCTGGTCTTTCTGTATCCCGTGTAGGAGGTTCCGCTCAGATTAAGGCGATGAAGAAGATTGCAGGACCAATCCGTACCGAGCTTGCTCAGTACCGCGAGCTTGCATCTTTCGCACAGTTTGGCTCTGACCTCGACGATGATACAAAGCAGCGTTTGGCACAGGGTGAGCGTATCAGACAGGTATTAAAGCAGGGACAGTATAGCCCAATGCCAGTAGAGAAGCAGGTAGTTGCAATCTATGCTTTGACGAAGAAATATTTGTTGGATATCGATGTGGATAAGGTAATGGATTTTGAGGCAGGTCTCCTTGAATATATCGACACAAAGTATCCAGAAATTTACAGAAATATTAGCGAGACAAAACAGATGGATGAAGCGACAGAGGAGCTTTTGAAGAAGGCAATTGAACAATATAAAATTGAGTTCAAGAAGTAGAAGAGGTGACGTATCATGGCATCTATGAGAGATATAAAACGACGTCGAGAGAGTATTCAAAGTACGCAGCAGATTACAAAAGCCATGAAGCTTGTTTCCACTGTTAAGTTGCAAAGGGCAAAGTCGAGAGCTGAAAATTCCAAGCCATACTTCGATAAGATGTATGAGACTGTAACCTCAATTCTCGCAAAATCAGGAACAATCGACCATCCTTATTTGACAAGGAATGATTCCCAAAAGAAAGCGGTTATCCTAGTGACAGGAAATCGAGGTCTTGCGGGTGGATATAATAGTAATGTCATTAAGATGGTGACAGAGTCTGATTTGAATAAGGATGATATCGAGGTTTACGGTGTTGGAAGTAAGGGTATAGATTTTCTTGGAGCGAGAGGATATCATATCGCAGCGGATTGCCGTGAGATGATAGATGAGCCGAACTTTGAGGATGCCAAAGCCCTTGGACAGAAGGTACTTGAGTCCTATCGAAACGGCGAAGTTGGAGAGATTTATCTAGCTTATACAAAGTTTAAAAATACAGTGGTTCATATTCCACAGTTTGTCAAGCTTCTTCCTGTTGAGATTGACGAGGCAGATGTGGCGGCGAAAGCTTCATCTGAGGAGAAGAAGGTTGAGACACCGATGAACTATGAACCAGAGCCAGAAGAGGCACTTGAGATGATTATCCCAAACTATATCAATAGTTTGATTTATGGTGCATTTGTGGAGGCAGTTGCGAGTGAGAACGGCGCCAGAATGCAGGCGATGGATGCTGCCACAAGCAATGCGGATGAGATGATTAGTACTCTTTCCTTGGCTTATAATAGAGCTCGTCAGGGAGCGATTACACAGGAGTTAACCGAAATCATATCTGGTGCAGAGGCACTGAATTAGAAGGAGTGAAACAATGGCAAACAATAGTAAAGGTAAAATCACTCAGATTATCGGTGCTGTGCTTGATATTAAGTTTAGCGGGGGCAAGCTTCCCGAGATAAATGATGCTATTCGTATTAAAAAACAAGATGGAACAGACCTTGTTGTAGAAGTAGCACAGCACTTAGGTGATGACGTAGTAAAATGTATCGCAATGGGTAGCACGGACGGCTTAGTTCGTGGTATGGAGGCTGTTGCGACAGGTGGTCCTATCTCCGTTCCAGTTGGAGAGGCGACGCTTGGACGTATCTTCAATGTACTTGGAGAGCCAATCGACAATAAACCAGCACCGGAGGGTGTTGAGTATAAATCTATCCACAGAAAGGCTCCTACATTTGCGGAACAATCCACAGAGACAGAGGTTTTAGAGACAGGTATCAAGGTCGTTGACCTTCTCTGCCCTTATCAGAAGGGTGGTAAAATCGGTCTCTTCGGTGGTGCCGGTGTAGGAAAGACAGTATTAATTCAGGAGTTAATCCGTAATATCGCCACAGAGCACGGTGGATACTCTGTATTTACAGGCGTTGGTGAGAGAACTCGTGAGGGAAATGACTTGTACTATGAGATGACGGATTCTGGCGTTATCGAGAAGACAACGATGGTATTTGGTCAGATGAATGAGCCACCTGGAGCTCGTATGCGTGTAGGTCTTACAGGTCTTACTATCGCGGAGAATTTCCGTGATGAGGGTGGTAAGGATGTGCTTTTGTTCATCGATAATATTTTCCGTTTTACACAGGCAGGTTCTGAGGTTTCTGCACTTCTTGGACGTGTTCCAAGTGCCGTAGGTTATCAGCCAACCCTTCAGACGGAGATGGGTGCTCTTCAGGAGCGTATCACATCTACGAAGAATGGTTCTATCACATCAGTGCAGGCTGTATATGTGCCAGCCGATGACTTAACTGACCCGGCTCCAGCTACTACATTCGCCCATCTGGATGCTACAACGGTATTATCTCGTGCTATCGTGGAGCAGGGAATTTATCCAGCGGTGGACCCATTGGAATCCACATCTAGAATTCTTGACCCACGTATTGTGGGAGAGGAGCATTATAGAGTGGCGAGAGGGGTGCAGGAGACTCTTCAAAAGTATAAAGAGTTGCAGGATATCATCGCTATTCTCGGTATGGATGAGTTGTCAGAGGAGGATAAGGTTGTTGTGTCCAGAGCTCGTAAGATTCAGAGATTCTTGTCCCAGCCTTTCTTCGTCGCAGAGCAGTTTACGGGTACTGTCGGTAAATATGTTCCATTGAGTGAGACGATTCAGGGATTTGCTGAGATTTTGGAAGGAAAGCATGATAATATTCCAGAAGGTTTATTCTTGAATGCTGGAAATATCGATGATGTACTTGCAAGAGTAAAGTAAGTAGGTGATAACATGGCGGATAAACAGTTTCACTTAGAGATTATTACACCAGACCGCAAGTTCTTTGATGAGGATGCGACGATGGTGGAACTAAATACAGTAGAAGGCGAGATTGGTGTTTATGCCAATCATATCCCGATGACGGAGATTATCGCTCCCGGTGTGTTGAAGATTGAGCAGGGGAGTGAGAAGAAAGAGGCGTCTTTGATGTCAGGGTTCATGGAGATTACGCCAGAGAAGGTCACGATTTTGGCAGAGATTGCGGAGTGGCCGGATGAGATTGATGTGGAGAGAGCAAAGAGAGCGAAAGAGCGTGCTCAGCAGAGATTGAATGGTGGTCGTGAGTCGAATATTAATGAGCTTCGAGCGGAGATGGCGTTAAAGAGAGCGTTGATTCGGCTTTCGGTTGCTGGGGATAAGTGATGGAGGAAATGCTGGAGTAAATGCTAGAGAAGTAAAAATAGGATTTGAGGTTACTGCAAAATGAGAGATGAGAATGGGTTTTGCAGTAGCCTTTTTTTGTTTGATGAGGGGAGATGCTGAGAGGAGACGCCGAGAGAGCAAGGAGATATCTGTCCCGCAAACACGTTCGTTCCCACGATTTTTCGACATACGCTGATTTTTGCCG
>JAUUSJ010000003.1 GCA_030841965.1 Blautia sp. | reverse complement strand
TGACAAAATACCGCATCAAGCGCCACGGGGTCATCCGAAAAAAGAAGAACGTTCATCGGAGTCGGTGTTCCATTTCCAGGGCCATTTCCCTCCATCGCTATAATTCCATCCATAATATGAAGTCTTGGCTTTGTGTACTTGTGAATATCACAGAGCATTCGCGCAAATATACTGGCATTTGGATGTGCCACATGTCCCGCCGCCTTTCGATAACCACAAATTAGTCCATATAAATTTTTCACCGCCCCTGTCACTCTCTCAAGCGCATGTGTCTTCATCTTACAGACATTAATTAACGCATCCATCTGTGTCACTTCCTGACAAAAATAAAATTCTTTTTCGGTCTTTCCCTCCTCATAAAATACCTTTGTCTCTTGGGACATATCCGTAAGCCTCGCACCAAACTCTTCTTCCTTTAACCCCAATTTCTTCGCAATACCTACGCAACTTCCATGCCCTGGCGAATCCCCATACATTATATTCTCATATCCATTCTCCGATAAAATCCGAAGAATTCCCCGAATCACGGACGGATGCGTCGTCGCCGCTTTTTCCGGAGCTGCCGAAAGCAAGAAATTAGGCTTTACTAATATTTTTTCCTCTTTCCCTACAAACCTCTCAATTCCTCCAAGTTCATCTAACCCCTGTCTCATGGCACGATAAACCTTCTCCTCATCATAACTTGAACAAACTACCATAATAACTTTTGACTTCATTATAGCTTTCCCTCCACACTCTTATTTATTTTACGCAAAGCAATATCTAACTCCTTCAATTTATCATAAATACGAAAATCTATCTTATCTTCAAAAAATTCTCTTCTCTGTCCATCCTTCGTCTCAATATATAAATATTTTACTGGACAAGAAATAAAATCCTCCTCCAAACTTAATTTTCCAGCCTTTCGACAGTACATAATGACTTTACCATCTTTATTCAAAACAGTTTTTGTCGGAACGGAATATCCATAAACTCTGGCTATCTTCTTCGCCCTGTCAAAATACTCCTCGGCAGATATATCAACCTTCTGCTTTTTGCCATTCCACATATACCCAGAAGAGAAAATCTGCTTTAATTTATGATTATCCAAAATTTGCTCATATATTTTAACATAACATTTCGTCTCACTTGTAGAAATACCATATGATTTTATATCGCTTAGCGGCAATCTATCGCTTCCAAATTTAATATATTTATTATCCTCTACTCTTTCTATTCCTCTCTCCTCTTTAATATCTTCTCGGGAATTTTCTTGAACAGTAGCCCTATCCTCAAACCTCGCTTCCAAATTTCCTACCTTTTCCACTTTCTTTTCTACTATCTCTTCTCTTTTCCCTATCAAGTCTCCACACTGACATGCCGAAGTCTCTCTCTCCCCCATCTCTTCCTTATCCAAATCTATCTTTTCGTTCACCTCTCCACTATCATCCCATGTCGTACTAGAGCCCGCTGCCATCCTATTTTCTTCTTCCACCAAAAACCTCTGCAATTTCATATTCAATTTATTATAAATATGCTCTCGAAACCATTTCTCAGAAGAAGAAGCCACTGCCTTATCTAATCCAAACCAAGCCACTCCACTATTCTCATCTGGCTTAATCGATAGAACTTCTCTATCATCCGCTTCTAGAAGATACGTAATATTAAAATGCAAATGCGAAGAAACATACTCTCCCTTTTTTCTATGTCCATCTACTGTAAGAACCTCCAGAGAATAAATTTCCTCTGATATCGGAGTCAGATTTTTAAGTCCACTCTCCTCCCTCACTTCTCTTAAAGCCACCTGTAATAAATCTTCCTCCCCATCCGCATGTCCCCCAAGCCATGACCAAGAATCATATAAATTATGATAGACCATAAGAATTTTATCTCGATTCTTATTCGTAACCCAGGCTGAGGCTGTCATATGCGCCATCTGGCTTTCCCTTGAAAAGATTTTTTCATTCTTCTTTAGCTCGTCCAAGATTATCTGTCTATCTCTTATCTCCTGCTCATTAAAGGGCTTATATTGCTCTATCTGCTTTATCAATTCACTCTTCATTTTTCCTTCCTTTTCTCCCCTAACCTTTTCAAATACTCATTTTTTAGCTGATTTTTCTCCTCTAATTGCTCTATTTTTTTCTTCAAAGAAGCGATATAATCTGTCGTAGCTCGAACTCCAGACCTGACAGCAATATCCTCATGTTCACTCATCTCCAAAAGCCATTGCTGTACAGATTTCTCCCTAATCTGCGAAAATGTATCGTCTTCACTTCCAAAAAACATTTCTTATTCACCTCACAAAATAACTCTTAAATTTCTTATCTTTTATCCTATCATAGGTTTTTCAATTTCGCAAGCGGATGGGGACAGACGCTGAGAGACAGGTATATCCTCCAAAAACACGTTCGTTCCCACGATTTTTCGACATGCGCTGATATATGCCGCCTCCCGCAAACTCGCGCCTTTGGCGCTCAGACAGTGCTCCGGCGTCAAAGCTAAGCATATCGAAAAATCGCTCCACTCTCTATCGTTTTTGGAGGATATACCTGTCTCTCAGCTGTATACTGGCGAAACAATTTGAAAATGATATACTGTTGTTTAATGTATTCTTGTTTGATGTTTTGGTATTTTCTTGTCTTTTGATTATGTGAATTATTATGATGTATGGAAATTCTACTTTTTTTCTATTTTTTCAAGTGTGGGATGGATAATACAAAAATATTGAAATTCTTTGGTCTATTGATTATTTTATTTGTATTTTCGATATAAATATAACCTTTAATTTTCATACTATAACGTTTTAGCCGATACACAGCCCGAAGCCAAGAAAAGGTTCCTAAAAAAACGATAGAGAGTGGAGCAGTTTTTCTTTGCACTTAGCTTTGACGCCGGAGCACTGTCTGAGCGCCGTAGGTGCGAGTTTGCGGGAGGCGGCATATATCAGCGTGCGAAGAAAAACTGTGGGAACGAACGTGTTTTTTTAGGAACCTTTTCTTGGCTTTGGGCGTCTCCTTACTCTACTCTCTACCCTCTACTCCCTAACTAACTTAATCACAGCCGTATCCGCATACGTCAACGGCTCATTATGTATAAAAAAGACATGCGAATCCACTGGAGCAAATAATGTCTCCATAATCTCGCCATCATACGGATTCACCACATTCGCAAGTGGCTGTCCAATCAATACTCTCTCCCCAGCCCTCACTAATGCCTCAAATATCCCCGACTTCGCTGTCTGAACTGAGACCATATCTGTATCCATCACAATTTTAGACTCCATAATCTCTGGTCCGCCGTACTTTACAATCCCCTGACTGGCTAAAAAACTCATAATCGCCAAGACCGCCTGCCCAGCTCCATTTCGATCTATCTTTGAAGTCGTAGTCGTATAAAGAGAGAATGCCTGTGTATCCCATACTTGCCAATTATAGTTTAGCGTAGTCGTATCATATGGTCTCACTTTTCTTATGACTACGTATGGAAGCCCAAATTTCTTTGCGAGTTCCACATCGCTATATCCCTCATCCATGATACGAATATGGGGCATAAAATCTCCTGGCATATAAAAGGACGTAAATTGAATTCCATACTGAAAATCCATGATTTCCTTAAATATTCCATCTGCCACTCTCTGGGTCGTCTCTCCCAGATGGTATCCCGGAAACATTCGATTAATATCCGTATTATCTGTCGACCAAAATCTCTTTTGTATATTCATCGAGTAGGGATTTATCGACGGAATGACTAAAATTTTATTTCCGCTGCGAATTCTTCCCTCCTCCTCTAGTTGTTTGAATTTTTTTACTAACTGAGAGCAACAATAAATCTGCTGCACTTCGTTTCCTCTGGAGCTTCCCACGATGCAGACCGATTTTTCTCCCTCACCAAATTCATAGCCTGTAATCCGAAAATCATCGCGGTACATTCCCTTCATTTCATAGATAATTCTCTTATTCATGACAATACGCCTCCCTTCTGAGCAATCGTCCCATCAGGGAGCCTTCATCCACAATCGGATAGTCGCGGATTGTAAAAAGGATACCGTCAACTGGAGCCTTCACCTCATCTAGCACTGTCCCACATAGCGGGTCAACAATTTTCCCAATGATTTCTCCCTGTCTTAATTTTGCCCCATGTTTGACAAGAGGGATAAATAGTCCTCCGACACTGGCATTTAGATAACTCACATCCTCGGGATTTCTCGAGATAATCGGCTTGCGAGGTGTCTTCACCTGTCCACTCCAGATTCCAAGTTTTTGCATCACATTCAAGATTCCGTCAACCATCTGGTTCCCGTAATCTTTGGTGATTCTCATTCCCACTCCCATCTCCACGACGAGCGTAGGAGTCCCCGTGCTATTTAGGCTGTATGCAAATGTCGACTCAAGCACCGTGCTTGCGCCATGCACCCATATAAAGTCAATATTCGTCTCCTTTGCCAGGGGAACAAGTGTCTCTTCATGTAACTCATTGATTCTTATCTGTGGAATCTCCGTCAGATAAATATTACTCGCATGAATATCAATCACTAAATCCGAGCCAGAGACGTCCTCGATTATCCCAGCTGCCAAGTACTCCGTCATATTTCCCTCTATATTTCCGGGGAATAGACGATTCATGTCTAAATCAAAAGCTGGAATTCCCCTCGTAATCGAGTCAATTCCGAGAGGATTCATCGCTGGATAAATATCTACAATTCCTGTCAGCTTCTCCTTTTCCTCCTCAATTCGTCGTTGCAACTCAAAGCAGACATACTGTCCTTCTAACTCATCTCCGTGTATACCAGTGACAATACTAATTCTCTTCATATTCTCAGTACTTTTCTCTGGCATAAGGCGATTTTTCTTAATCTCTAATACCTCATCTATAGGAAGTCCTACAGATACTACTGTCTCTACCATACTCTCAATCCTTTGCTTTCTCTGGCGATGGCTCTTGTTGATTTGTTGTATTCTTTCGCTCAACCGACGCTATAACCGTTTGTGACTGTGTGCCGCCGCCCCACATAATTCCTCGGTTAATCGCACAGTCTAGTGCATCTCTGCCATCCCCTAATTTAATATAGCTGTCTAAGACAGCACAGTCGTTGGTAGGGTCAAAGCCTATCCATTTGTCATTACAAACTGCCTCGACCCAGGCATGACTTTCTCCCTCCCCGATAATTAGACCGCATACATAGCGGGAGGGAATTCCCATCAGGCGAAGTAAAGTAATATAAATATGTGCATAATCTTGACATACTCCCTTTCCTATCTCCCATGCCTTCTCCGCATCCGTATATACCTGCGTTATATTTGGCACATACTGAAAATCGCGATGTAGTTTATTCATCAAATAAATACATTTTTCATAGTCATTTTGACATCCAGAGAAATCAATCGTCTTCGCATATTCCAAAAGCTTCGGACCTGGCTTGCATTTTCCGTGAGGAAAACGATACAAGCCAAGTTTTTCCTTTCTCACCGTCTCCTCATAGGCTGTCTGAAGGATTTCTACGTCACCCTTTATGCAGAATATAAATTTATCATGGGGGTTTTCTACGCATCCATATATCTGCCTATTTTCATGAGAATCCTCTCCAAAAGAATATTTTACCTTTGGCAATATAGAAATTTCCATCCCTAATAAATGCTGTCTCTCGTCATCCTTTGGGATACATTTTATTGTAAAATGACATCTACTAGCGGGGATTGTATAATTTATTTCCATATGATATTCAAAATGTAAATATTCCATCTAATCACTCCTAACATGATACCAGCAACCTACCTCATCTCAAAACTTCGTAGGATATATTCTGGCTTATAAAATTGTCTCAACAATTGATACAATTCTATAATAATCTAATTCGGAGTTTTCTACAAGTTCTTTTACTAACTTAAGCTTACTCTCGTCATAGGAGAGTCCACTTCTTTGAACACGGGGAAGCATACGGTCCACTTCTCGAATCAATTCTTCTTGTGAAGCGCCAAGTCGCGCGTATAAATCAATTCTCTCTATTCTCTTTCCAGCCTTGATAATATTTCGAACTTCCTCTGAGTCAATTTTATCATCTGCAATTCCCCAAAAAGCCAAAAGATGGTCGATAAGCTGTTGCATCTCAATCAATGGAGCATTGCTAAGAGCCGCTTTATTCATATCATAGATGGCAAGCTGTATATAAGATAATGCTTCCGAGCCAATGCTCTCTCGAAGAACGATGGCATTATCATACGCTCGATTTAAATTGCTGATAATCGAGTCTGGATTTTCTGCGTCAAAAGGATATCTCCTTCTAAAATCATCCTTCGATGAATAAATATTTGGAATATCAATCGAGTCACAAAACTGCTCATAGCTATCTGTCATCTCGTCTATCATCGTGTCAAAACTCTGAAAATAAATAGAAACGGTTGTATATACTCTCTCCGTATATCTTCCCAACCAATATAAACGATTTGCCTGTTCTACTGAGATAATACCCATGTGTCTTTAAATCCTCCTCCCTGAGATGAATTTACGATAAAGGAATCTGGGTTTCTGGAAAATCTAGTCAATCCACTTTTCCACACATATGGCTCGTCCGCCATTAAGACAAAAGCTCTCAAATCTGCCTTTCTAGGAACCACCTCTCCATTTTCCATAATATCTAAATCCTGAAAATCAATTACTTCCTGTGCAATAAACCTTCTCGGTTCTCTCTTTAATAATCCGATAAAGTTTTCCTTTTCTTCCTTCGTCATGGAACTTCCAAATACTACGCCGTATCCACCGGCCTCCGCCACGTCTTTTAGGACGAGTTTATCAAAGTTCTCTAATACATACTTCATATCTTCTTCATAGAATGGCAGGTATGTCGGAGCATTCTGAAGAATTGGTTCTTCATTTAGATAATAGCGAATCATCTTTGGAACAAAATAATAAATTCCCTTATCGTCCGCCACTCCATTTCCTGGCACATTTAAGAGAGCAACATTTCCCTTCCGAAATACATCATATATATGAGGAATTCCAATCAGCGATTCTGGGTTAAAATTCATCGGGTCAAGATACTCATCTGAAATGCGGCGATAAACTGCACCGACTCTCTCTTTCTTTCCATTCGCTGTTATGTAGAATAATTTTTCATCCTCCACCATAAGCTCAGAACCGTTGACAAGATGCGCCCCTGTTTTCTCTGCCAAATAAGAATGCTCAAAATAAGCCGCATTATATCTGCCGGGAGTTAAGATTACTGTATGACCTCCGACATTCACATAGTCCATCGTATGCCTTAAAATCTTAGCGTAATTTCGGTTATCCTCGAGTCTCGTATTGTGAAATGTCTCTGGAGAGCTGCGCCTGCAAAATTCTCTCGCAATCATCGGATAAGAGGCGCCAGACGGTACTCTCAAATTGTCTTCCAAAATATACCAATTGTCGTCCTTTCCTTTCACAAGGTCAATTCCTGAGATATGGGAGTAGATATCCTTTGGAGGCTTAATCCCCTCACATTCCGCCATATAACCGCTCGATGCGAATATAAAATCTTCTGGTATCACACCGTCTTCTACTATCTGTTTTTTACTGTAAATGTCTTTTAAAAATAAATTAAGGGCTACAACACGTTGTTTGAGCCCTTTCTCTAGATAATTAAATTCTTCATGTTTTATGATTCTTGGTATGGAATCGAATGGAAATAATTGTTCTTTGAATGTATTATTTTTATAAATTCCAAATTTTACACCATAGCGCGCCAATAACTCATTTACAGTATCTGTATGCTGTAATAATTCTGTTCGCTTCATGGACATTCCTCCTTGCGTTTTAAAATTTATACAAAACAAAAAGGTGCCCTGCTTTCTCGCAGAACACCCTCGTTCGTAATCAATATTTGTAATATCATTTTTATGCTATCATAAAGATTTTTCTTTGTCAAGTCAAAATCTTTACTTTCGCCACTTGGTATCCCAAACTTCCACATATCACTCCAATCATAATACCTCCTATGATATCCGTTGGAAAATGGACATACAAATATAGTCTAGAAAAAGCAATCAAGATAGATAAACAAAAGCTTATCTTCCAAAGCCATCTCCTTCTCATAAGATAAAGCGCCACCGTACAAGTGACTCCTGCCGCCGTATGACCTGATGGAAAAGAGTAATCCACCTGTCTATCGATTAATAATGAAACCGCCGTATTAATATCGTACGGTCTTATCCTCGCAACAAAGGGTTTCACTATCATATTACAAAGAACCAAGTCAAAAATAAGAGCGAGAGCTAATGTAAAACCTACCCTTCTTGTCTTTGGGATAAGCAATAAAGCGATAGTTAAAAGAATCCATATCACTCCCGCATCACCCAGATGTGTAATGCTTACCATAATCTTATCCATTAGCTCTGACCTTAAATTTTGCTGAATAAAATCTAATATTGTAAACTCAAACGGCATAAATCTTCTCCTTTTGACCTAATAGACATCACTTCCAAATGGCATAAGAGCTAGCTTTGCAAGTTTAAAATGCTGCATTCCAAATGGTATTCCAATAATCGTAACGCAAAGCAGACATCCCATCACCGCATGTTCTAGTGCTAAAGGAATTCCTGATACAATCAGCCAGATAATATTTAAAATAAGAGAAACTGCCCCTCCTCCATATCTTACCTCTTTTCCAAATGGACAAAGACTAAGAGAGGCAAATTTGAAGCATTGCATCCCAACTGGAATTCCAATAATCGTAATACACCATAGGCATCCCGCCACCGCCCAACTTAATGCGCTGACAAGACCGCCAAAAATTAACCATAATAAATTTCCTAAACATCCCATTTTCTTCCCTCCCACTATATGATATATTTCTTATCCGTCAATTTTCTAAAATATAACATATACGCTTAGCAAAGACAACGGCTGCGTTTCTCTATTTTTACTATGAAACTCCAAGAGTTCGAGGCATAAGCCGAAGAACGATTGGTACGTTTCATGTACACAAGGGATACTTAGCGAGGTCTTTTCGAGCTTAGTATCCTACTGTGCACTATGAAGACTTCGTCTTCAACTGATTGGAAATCTCAGCTGTAAAACAAATGCCCCCATCCACTTTTTTGGCGGAGATAAAACCATTATGCAAACTTACTATCTTCTTTGCAATGGACAATCCTATTCCATATCCTCCTGTAACCGATGTGCGAGAATCGTCTGGTCTATAAAATCGATCAAATAAATATTTAAACTTCATATCCGCCTTTAATTTTGCCGTATTAAAGATTTGAAAAATCGTATATTTCCCTGTTCTCTTTAGGGAAACCTTTAAGACACCAGACTCCGTAATATATTTTGACGCATTTTGAACAAGAATAGAAACTAGCATATCAAGCTGCTTTTTATTCCCGTTTAAAATAATATCGGGTTCTATATTCATCTGCACCGTAATCTTTTTTTGTCTCAACACTTCTGAGAAGCTGTTCATCGTCTCATTCACGATAGTACTAAAATTTACAGGCTCAATCTCAAGCTCTTCTCCAAGTTCCTCCATTTTAGACAAGGTCAATAATTCACTAATCAAATCACCCATACGATTAACCTGGTCAGTAATATTGTCAATCCATTCATTTTCTCCGTTCTTATACATAAGTACTTCAGCATTGGCAGAAATAATGGCAAGCGGTGTTTTTAGCTCATGACTTGCGTCTGTAATAAACTGTCTTTGTCTTCGAGAATTTTCCTCAAAAGGCTTAAAAATTCGTTTTGAAAATACGGCAAATAAAAGAGTAATTAAACCAGTGAACAAAATTAAAATTGCCGCTAAAATAATAATCATGACTCGCTGTGAAGCAAAGTTATCTCGGCAGTCAAGAAAAATCACAAAGTTTTTTCCCTCATTATTTCTCACAATGCGAAAACGATATTCATCGATATATCCGACTTTCGTTTTCCCGCCGACCGTATTTTCCGCCATGATTCGAGCGGTATCCTCGTCTATGGCAGCGATATGTTCAATATCTATCTTTTCTATCTGCATTCTATCATTAAAATATACAACGAAATATCTTGTTTGAAAAGCTGACTCCTCATTAAAATTCACTGAATTTTGCTCATCTTCCAAATTTCCCTTCTCGTACTCCTGCATTTTAGGCACAACTCCATTATATATACTTATAATCTTCGTCATGCCGTCAGCCTCACTTGTATTATGTCTAATAAGTGAAAGATATACGATAAACCAAGTCAACATAAAAACCGATACGACACATAAAAAAACAGTAAAAACTATTTTTATTCTAAGTTTTTTCATCCTATCACTCTTTTCTCAAAAAGCATCTCTTCCATAAACACCAAATATCTCTTTTTAAAGTCATTTTTATCCTACTGCTCTTCCTCCAAAAAATAGCCCTTTTCGTTTTGTTGAATTCCTATCTTCGCATGTATCTGACTAAGCTTATTTTTCAAATAAGAGATATATAATATCACTGTACTTTCATCCTGCTCACGTTTCCAAAGTAAATCGTTTATTTCATCAATAGTAAATACTGATTTTTCTTGCTTCATAAACAATGCGAGTAATTCACTCTCTTTCCCGCTTAGTCGAAGACTCCCCTTATCTGATTTTAACTCATTTGTATCACAGTCAAGCGAAATATTACTATATCTTAATACTACATTTTTATATTCTATATTTCGTCTTATGATAGATTGAAGGCGGGCGATAAGCTCCTTGACTGCAAAAGGTTTTCCAAGATAATCATCCGCACCCACTGCCAATCCCTCCACTCTATCCTCAATGGTAGATTTTGCAGTCAACATAAGAACAGGAGTGTACATTTCATGTCGGCGCATAAGCTCAAGTACTTGAATGCCACTCATTTTAGGCATCATAATATCAAGTATAACTGCATCATAGTATTCTGATTGAAGACTTTCCCACGCCTCCTCGCCGTCATAAACTTTAGTAACCTCAAATCCTTCCATCTTCAATATCTCAGCAACCGCCATAGATAGCTGTCTCTCGTCCTCCGCATATAATATCTTCATCTTTTCCTCCTCTATTGCATCTGTAGCATTTCCCTTATTGTCTGCATCGAAAGATCCGTTGATGCCATCTCATCCGCGCATCTTTTTAATTCACTCACGATTAACTCTGTATTTTTAATATTTTTTTTGTACTTCATTTGATGCTCTAAGCTTGCCCAGCAATCCATCGCAACTGTTCTAATCTGAATCTCAGCCATGATAGACTCAAACTCCAAACATTCCAAAGGAATTCGCATAATAATATGTAGGCTCCTATATCCGTTCGGTTTTGGATACGATATATAATCTTTTATCTTGATAATCTCCCAATAATCCGATTTTCTTAATAATTCTAAAATCTGATACACATCTCCGATAAAATGAGTGATAATACGCACTCCAATGATATCGGACAGGGATTGAAGTCCTGTTTTTACATCAGTAGAAAGCCCCTTCTTTCTAAGTTTCTCCTTCATACTCTCATAGCTTTTTATTCTGCTGCGAATATGCTCCACTGGAAACTGCTCAGAGTCTTTCGTTATCCCATCTAATACTTTATTTATCTCTGAGAGAATCTTATTTTGTCCATCTACGAGAATCGCCTCATACTCCCCATAATATTTTAAATCATTTTGTTCCATTACTTATTTATCTCCCTAAACTAACTTATCTACTGGCAATGATAAGAAAAATCCGATTGCTTTACTCCATCATCCCCATCCTCTCTATCATCGCCATCTATATTCGCATAAATTATACCGATAAGATATGATAAAATTTTGATAAATTTGTGAATTTTTCATCACCACTTAAATGAATCTGTCCATTTCCCTTGTTTTTTTGGCAATTATAAGATATTCTTAATGATACAAAACTAATTATATAATACCAGGTTCAAAAGGTCTAAAATCCAATGCGAGCTTGCTTGCAAGAGGATTTTTGAACTCGAGGATTGCGAGAGCACATTGTGCGGAGCAATCTGGTATCAAAGGGGGGCAAAAGACATTTTGACCCCAACATCATTATATTTCATAGCAGACTGGAGGTATCGCTTTTGAAATTTTACAGTTTATCTAAGGAGACCGCTGTGCAGGAATTAAATTCCAATATCACTACCGGTCTAACCGAAAAGCAGGTCGAAGAAATCCAAAAACAGTACGGAAAAAACAAGTTGCGGGAAAAAAAGAAGAAAACAAATTTTCAGAGATTTTGTGAACAATTTAAGGATGTCATGATTTTAATCCTAATCATAGCCGCAGTCATCTCCTTCGCCATCGCCTGCATGGAGGGAAACGCAAAGGATTTCTTTGAGCCAATTTTAATTTTACTTATTATTATCTTAAACGCCATCATGGGTGTTATGCAAGAAAGTAAGGCAGAGAAAGCATTAGACGCATTAAAGACCCTATCTGCCCCTCACGCAAGAGTTCTTCGAGACGGCAAAGAAGAGATAATTGACGCCGAAAATCTAGTTCCCGGCGATATCATTCACTTAGAGGCGGGCGATTTCATCCCTGCTGATGCGAGATTACTGCATAGCGCCAACCTAAAAAGCGAGGAATCCGCATTGACAGGAGAGTCCGTTCCGTCTGAGAAGGACGCAGATAGTATCGTCGATGAGAAAGCTTCCCTAGGCGACCGCAATAATATGGTCTTTTCTGGTTGTTCCATTACCTACGGAACTGCTACCGCCATAATCACCGATACTGGTATGAATACAGAGATGGGAAAAATTGCAAATCTCCTAGAAAATGAGGAGGACGGACAGACACCCCTACAAAAGAAACTGGCAGACCTTGGAAAATACTTAGGTCTCTTAGCATTGGCAGCTTGCGCTATTATTTTCGTAGTAGGTATTCTAAACGGTATTCCTGCTCTCGAAATCTTTATGACTGCCGTCTCCTTGGCCGTATCCGCCATCCCAGAAGGCTTACCTGCCATCGTAACGATCGTGCTTTCTATCGGTGTACAGCGAATGGTCAAGAAAAATGCCATCATCCGTCGCCTTCCCGCCGTCGAGACTCTGGGCAGCGCATCCATCATCTGTTCTGATAAAACAGGGACGCTCACCCAAAATCGCATGACATTAATAAAAGCATATTTAGACGGCGTAGATAAGATAGAAGATATCACCACGAAGAACTCCGAAGATATCAAGAAGCTACTTACCTTTGGTGTTCTCTGCAGCGACGGCAATATTATCTTTGACGGCGAAGAAGAACAACATATCGGAGACCCTACTGAAACCTCGATTATATTAGCTGCCCATAAAAATGGATTACAAAAAGATGAACTAAATAAAAAATATCCTCGTCTGGCAGAAATCCCATTTGACTCCGACCGCAAGCGAATGACTACGATCAATCGCATCCACGGTAAAAACATCGTTATCGTAAAAGGTGCCTTCGATGTGATGGCTCCTCTTTGTATCGCAGGCAACTTAGAAACTGCCAAACAGATGAATCAGACGATGAGTGAGGATGCTCTTCGAGTTCTAGCTGTGGCATACAAAGAAATAGACCTTATCCCTGAAAGTCCAACCCCAGATGAATTAGAAAATAATCTGATATTTATGGGACTTATGGGTATGATTGACCCACCTAGACCAGAGGCGAAGGCTGCTGTTGCCACTTGCCGCAGGGCGGGAATTCGACCTATCATGATTACCGGAGACCATATCGTCACCGCCTCAGCCATCGCAAGTCAGCTCGGTATTTTGCCAGACGGCGGAAAGGCCATTACCGGCGCCGAGTTGGATGCTATGACCGACTCCGAGCTAGACGAACAAATTGAAAATATTCATGTCTACGCCCGTGTATCTCCAGAAAATAAAATCCGCATTGTCAAGGCTTGGCAGCGCAAAGGGCAGGTAGTCTCCATGACTGGAGACGGAGTAAACGATGCGCCAGCTCTAAAAGCCGCCGATATCGGCTGTGCCATGGGCATTACAGGCACTGATGTCGCAAAGGGCGCAGCTGATATGACATTGACAGACGATAATTTTGCCACAATCGTGGACGCAGTCAGGGAAGGGCGAGGCATCTACGCAAATATCAAAAAAGTAGTGGGCTTTCTGCTAGGCACCAATATCGGTGAGGTCATCACCGTATTTGTGGCAATGCTTTTATGGCATAAATCCCCATTACTATCCATGCAACTTTTATGGATTAACCTAGTGACCGACAGTCTGCCTGCTATCGCTCTTGGCATGGAGCCAGTGGAGAAAGACATCATGGACCAAAAACCAAAAGCCAAAGACGAAAGCATATTCGCTCACGGCTTTGGCGTTCAAATTATTTTACAGGGCTTTATGTTTGGTGCATTATCCTTACTTGCTTTTTATATCGGTGAAAATATGACCGGACAATTAAAGGGCGGGCAAACTCTGACTTTTATGGTATTGGCATTATCCCAGGTTGTTCAGGCGTTTAATATGCGCTCTATACATTCCCTATTCCAAATTGGAATTTTCACCAATTCCAAGCTTAACGGAGCTGCCCTTATCTCCACACTCCTTGTATTGCTAGTACTGTTTACTCCATTATCCACATTATTTGGCTTAATTCGCCTTCCTCTCACTCTCTACCTAATCGGTCTGGGATTGATTTTAACACCAGTTGTGATTATGGAGTTATCCAAAGCTTTGGGACTTATCCGACATTATCATTAAATAAAACGGATTAAGATAAATAAAGCAAAAAAATATCAGAAAATATAAAATCTCAATCAGATATAGTATCAAACTTTTTAGACTATCTATATCTGATCTGAGATTTTTATTTCCCGACATCTTCTAAAAATGATTTGGCATTAGATTATTCTTTACTCTCAAAAACTCCTCCCATTACTTCTTTTTATTTCTTCCACAACAATGTTTGTATTTTTTTCCACTTCCGCAGGGACATGGGTCATTTGGATATAATTTCTTAGATGGATTGGAAGGAAATGGAATAATCTTATTATTCTCGCCACCGAATCCTGCCCCTCTCTTATTCGTCTCGCCTTGCACTTCCTGCCAAGTATGACCTTTGAAATCCCATACTCTCGTATATTTTCTCATTTTATGGATATGGTTCAATACTTCTCTTGCCTTCTTTTGTGATGAAATCTCACATCCCATTTCCATTAACGCCGCAACCAATTCCTCATCCGTAGCATTCATACGAATTCCATCTTGGAGCATAAAAAATATCCTAACTGCATCAGCCTCTGTCTTATGATACTTTTCTTGAAAATATGGAATAAGAAACTCTAGATTCTCATCTGGTTCTTGGCACTGATACATACCATATCCTAAAAATTCTTCTATATCTTCTGGAATATAGTATGTATATTTCTCCTGTCGTTTCATCGCTTCTTTATATAACTCTCTCTCTACAAGCTCTTCATCCATCATCAAATCGCCCTTGATAATATATGGTGCCTCTTCGATATACTTATTTATCCATTCTTTTATCTGGCTCTTTGTCATATCTTTCTGCTCATAATGATTATATATCTCTGTAAATTTATCAATTGAAATCACACCGTATAAATAAATCGCTGCATCAAAACATTTCACGAAATCATATTTCTCATTTAATTCCTGTTGAAATTCTGGAGTAAAGATTTCTCTACATTTTTCTTGAACATCGATTGGAACTTGATAAAACCAATGTTCTTCATTATATTCTCCATAATTAATAAGCAATGCAGAATCCACTACCACATTTTCTGGAACTGTCGCTCCATTTTTTTCTATCGCATTCCAAAATGTACGGATTTCATTCTCTGTGGATTTTCTGAAAACCCTTTTCATAACATCATCCGAAAGAAGACTGTTTTTTATATGTTGTGCCAGTTCTCTTTTATTCCACCTGCTATATCCAACCAAACCAATAATTTTTGCAAGTTCCTTTAATTCATCTTTTTTATACTTATAAAAGACATCTTCCAGACTCTCACTGACAGGAAGCTGCTCTCGAATTTCATCCTCAAACATTTTCATTTTCTCTAAAACCGGCTCGAGATTACCACTCATTATATCATCCATCATATCATCCATTAGAGAACTCCATTTTTCTGGTAACTCAACATCCATCGAAAGATCTCCCATCAGCATATCATCCATCAATATATTATCTTCATCTGTTTCCGGTAAATTCCAAGTTTCAAACTCCTCATTCATCTTCTTTATATCAAAAGAATCCGCTTCATTTGCAATCTCATAAAATCCCCATAAACCGCCACAGTCTTCAATCATATTAGGACCTTTTGACTTGATTACTTTTGGATAACGTTCATCATAATCAAGAATCTTCTCCACCTCAACTATATGTTCCCAATCATCGCCAAAATCGTATGTATAGGAAAAGCGCTCTCCCTCTTCCATCCAATCATCAATGCATTCATATGCATTACTCTCATCATCTTTTATCGGCGCTCCAGTAAACTCCATGTCATAATCTCTGAAATAAAAAGCAAACATATGGGAATGTGTCCATCCAAATAAAGCTTCTATAATATCATCCAGATCAAAAAATGTAATACGACCTGGAACAATAACCCTTCGCCAGATAGGTGGATGACTATTCTTAATTGTTATTTTTAATTGATATCCTAGCATATTATTTTATATCTCCTTTTTATCCTATAAAATGAACTATCATCAAGAAAACGACATTTTCTCGTTAATATTTCCAATTTTTTCTTTCATCATATCATATATAGGATAACTCATACAAGCTATTTTAACTATTTACTACAAATATTTCAACTAAACCATCTTTTGAATACTTCCGAAAAATATCCTCGGCAAAGCATCATACTGTATACAAACAATATAAAAAGAAAAAAAGCATCCATACAGACGAATCTAATAGATGCTTTTAATACCTTTTTCAATATTTTTCAATCACAGATTATAAACACTTTCCGCTTCTGCCTGTCAAAGCTAAGCTTCTAACATCCTCTCAACTTCTGCCATAACCTCCGTCTCCAACTCCAAAGCCTTCTTTCTATTCTTAGCATTAACCGAAACATATATCTTCAATTTCGGCTCCGTACCCGAAGGTCGAACGACTACAGAGCAGTTTTGCTCCAACAAAAACTTCACTACATTTGATTTTGGCAAATGCTCTATTCCCTTACTATAATCCAATATTTCAATGACTTTCCTTCCTCCAAAGCTCTCTATCCCCTCTCGAAAGCTTCCCATAATCCTTTGCATTTTATCAAAACCAGTCGCTCCCTCAAACTCATAGCAATGCAAAGTATTCAAATAAAATCCATATCTATCATATAGTTCATCCAGTTTATCGAGCAGAGAAATCCCCCGCGTCGCATAATAACTAAACATCTCACATATCAAATAGGCGGCATTCACCCCGTCTTTATCTCGAACATATGTACCAGACAAATATCCATAGCTCTCCTCAAAACCAAAAATATAACTCTCTTCTCTTCCTTGTTTTTCTAAAACTCCAATCTGTTCCCCGATAAACTTAAATCCAGTTAAGACATTCACTGTCTTTACACCATAATGCCTCGCTATCTGCTCTCCCATATCCGTCGTTACAATCGTCTTCATCATAACCGGCTCATCTGGCAGATTGCCATGCTTTACTCGCTGACTACAAATATAATCAAATAATAATACTCCTGTCTCATTCGCAGAAAGTAAAACATACTCTCCATCTCTACCCTTTACTGCAATACCGACACGGTCACAGTCTGGGTCAGTGGCAAGCAATAAATCCGCATGATATCTCTTGGCATATTCTATACCAAGAGCCATCGCCTCTTTTTCTTCTGGATTCGGACGTGGGCAGGTCGGGAAATTTCCATCTGGCTCTCTTTGCTCATCCACCACAGTAATATTCGTATATCCCATTTCTCGCAGAGTTCTCGTCACTGGATTTAATCCCGTTCCATTTAACGGACTATATACAATGGAGATATTTTTATCTACCTCTTCACCAAATAAAACGGATTCTCTCTTAACCGCCTCAATAAAATCCGTATATATCTTTTCTTCTATGTACGAAATCCTTCCCGTAGCCAAACCATCCTCAAAATCAGAATTCTTCACATCCGAAAACATATCCAGTTTTTCAATCTCTCCCAATATCTCTCTCGCCGCCTCTGTCGTAATCTGACATCCGTCTTCTCCGTAAACTTTATAGCCATTATACTTACTTGGATTATGCGATGCTGTCACCATAATTCCAGCTGCACAGCCTAGACTTCTCACGGCAAAAGATAAACAAGGTGTCGGCATTATCTGCGGATAAAGAAAAACAAAAATACCATTTGCAACAAATACGCCTGCCGCCACTTTCGCAAATAAATCTGACTTAATACGACTGTCATAGGAGATTGCTATTTTCCGTCTTTCTGGCTCAAAATGTTTTATCACATAATCCGCCACTCCCTGAGACGCTCTCGCAACCGTATAGATATTCATACGGTTTGTACCTGCTCCGATGACACCGCGCAATCCGCCAGTTCCAAAGGTCAAATTGCAGTAAAAAGCATCCTCAAGCTTCGTCTCATCATCCATCATCTCTCTTAATTCCTCTACTATATCGACATCCGCTCTCGCCTCTTTTTTCCAGCGCTGATATTGCTTTATTAATTTTTGTCTCATTTGTTCTTCCTCCGCTGTCATCTTGCCTGTCTCAACGCAGTATTTACTATGATTTTCTGTCTTCTTAAATGTCTTCCATCTCTTCACTCTCTCCGGATTGGACAGGCAGAAATTTCTATTAGAGAGAGTATTTTTGTTTATCATAGACATTTATCTCCTTACCAATCTGCACCTCAATCATCTGCAGCTCTGTATCTGCAACTACCGTATGGCGACACCCCACTGGCATTGTAATCACATCACCGACCTGCACTTTCCTTTCTATACCGTCCACAATCGTACGTCCATTTCCAACAACAACGACCCAGGCTTCATCACGATGCTTATGACTGTGATAATTCATGCTATGACCAGGATTTAAAGTCACCTTAATCGTCAAGCTTTGCTCCCCTACATCCAATACGCGAAAGCTTCCCCATGACTTCTCAGCAAACATAATCTGCTGGTCAATCTCGTCCACATACGGTTTAATATAGCTTGACTGATGTTTGTCTGAGACAAGAATTCCCTCCGGGCTGGCAGAAATAACAACATCCTGCATTCCCATCGCCAAGATAGGAATCCCCAACTCATTTATGATATGGACATTACGGCATTCCTCATTCATCCTGGCATCGCCAATGCTATTTTCTTCCATCGCCTCTGTCAATGTATTCCATGTACCAAGGTCCTTCCACTGACCTTTAAAACGCATAACCTGAATCTTTTCTTCCTTCTCAACAACGGCATAGTCAAAGCTAATCTTTTGTAATGTCTCATATTTATCAAATAAATCTTGATAATCGGTAAAATCAATTAGCTCATGAGCCTTTTTTAATATATATTTGAGCTTATAGGCAAACACACCGCCATTCCACAATGCCCCATGCTCGATATACTGCTTGGCGATATCTTGCGTTGGCTTTTCCTTAAAGGTAGAGACTTTGCTAACCTCATCTGTACTATCAGGAATAATATAGCCATATTTTTCAGACGGATAAGTCGGCTCAATCCCCATAAGGACGAGATTTGCTTCGCCTTTTTGCGCCTGTTCGCCGAGCTTTTTTAACATTTCAAAATAATCATCCTCGACATACGGGTCGACTGGACAGATAACGACCGACTCCTCAGGATCAACCTTTTGTACATCTACAAGATACGCACAGGCCAAGGCAATCGCTGGAAATGTATCACGGCGACATGGCTCAATCGAAATTCCCACTTCTTCTCCAAGCTGATTGTGAATTGCAGATACCTGCGTCTTGCTAGTCGCAATCGTCACAGTCGCATCACTGTCCACCTTCTTAATCTGATGGTAGACGCGCTGTACCATAGACTCATACTCTCCATCTTCTGTCTTAAAAATCTTAATAAATTGCTTGGAGCGGATATCGTTGGAAAGCGGCCATAATCGTTTTCCAGAGCCTCCAGATAATAATACAATATTCATACTCTTTTCTCCCGTCTCTTATCTCTCTGCTCTCATCGGATTATGAAGGAAATCCTCGTAGGATAGGCGAATTCCCTCCTCAAGCTCTGTCTTATATGTCCATCCAAGTTTCGTCGCCTTAGAAACATCGAGAAGCTTTCTTGGAGTTCCATTTGGCTTACTTGTATCCCAACGAATCTCTCCTGTATATCCAACTACCTTCGCCACCAACTCTGTCAACTCCTTGATTGTCAATTCCTTTCCAGTACCTGCATTGACTGTCTCATCTCCAGAATAATGATTCATCAAAAATACACAGAGATTTGCAAGGTCATCCACATACAAAAACTCACGAAGCGGAGAGCCATCTCCCCAACATGTCACAAACTTGGCGCCGCTTTCTTTCGCCTCATGAAAACGACGAATTAACGCTGGAAGTACATGAGAATGTGTCGGATGGTAATTATCATTTGGACCGTATAAATTCGTTGGCATAACACTGATATAATCCGTTCCATACTGCTTATTTAAAAACTCACAGTATTTTAATCCACTGATTTTGGCGAGCGCATATGCCTCATTCGTCTTCTCAAGCTCACTTGTCAATAGACAATCCTCCTTCATAGGCTGTGGAGCCATGCGAGGATAAATACAAGACGAGCCGAGAAACTCAAGCTTTTTACAGCCATTTTGCCATGCGGAGTGAATTACATTCATCTCAAGAATCATATTTTCATACATAAAATCCGCCAAAGCACTCTGATTAGCGACAATTCCTCCCACCTTAGCAGCGGCAAGAAAGACATACTCTGGCTTCTCAGCGGCAAAAAACTCCTCCACTTTATCTTGTCTTGTCAAATCAAGCTCCTTATGTGTCCTAGTAATAATATTCGTATATCCCTGTCTCTCAAGCTCACGGACAATCGCAGAACCTACCATGCCGCGATGTCCAGCGACATAAATCTTTGCATCTTTTTCCATCATGATTTATTCCTTCCTTTCCCTTCATCAGGTATAAACTCTCATAAAACTTTTCTATACAGATAAAAGCATCTAATATTTAAAAGTATCTAATATTTTCTGCTATTGTACTTTTCTCATAGCCTTCTCTTGCTTTGCCAATGCACGGTCATGCTCTGCCATAATACGCACGAGCTCCTCATAACTTGTTTTTTGTGGATTCCATCCAAGCACAGTCTTTGCCTTCGTTGGGTCACCCCATAGATTATCTACATCCGTAGGTCTAAACCATGCAGGATTTACACAGACAAGCATTTTTCCTGTCTCCACATCATAACCCTTCTCATCCAAGCCTTCGCCCTCCCAGCGAATCGTAATACCATTAGCTTGGAAAGCCTTCTCTGTAAAATCACGGACAGTATGCTGTACGCCCGTGGCAATGACAAAATCATCCGGCTCGTCTTGCTGCATAATCAGCCACATACATTCCACATAATCCTTGGCATATCCCCAGTCACGAAGAGAATCCATATTTCCAAGCTCTAAATGGTCTTGCAAGCCCTCGGCAATTCTTCCCGCTGCGAGAGTAATCTTTCTTGTAACAAAATTTTCACCGCGGCGCTCCGACTCATGATTGAACAAAATACCGTTCACCGCAAACATACCATACGCCTCTCGATACTCCTTTGTAATCCAAAAACCATACTGCTTTGCGACAGCATAAGGGCTATATGGATGAAATGGTGTCGTCTCTCTTTGTGGAACTTCCTCCACCTTTCCATATAGTTCAGAAGTAGATGCCTGATAAACCTTCGTCTTCTTCGTGAGATTTAAAACTCGAACCGCCTCCAAAATACGAAGCACACCGATGGCATCCACATCACCAGAATACTCTGGAACATCAAAAGATACCTGCACATGACTCTGTGCCGCCAAATTGTAAATCTCATCCGGTTGGACGATATTGATAATACGTATCAAAGAAGAAGAATCCGATAAATCTCCATCATGAAGTGTAATCTTCCCCATCAAATGGTCAATACGAGCCGTATTCGAGATAGAAGCACGACGAGTAATACCGTGAACCTCATATCCCTTCTCCAATAAAAACTCCGCCAAATATGAGCCATCCTGCCCTGTAATCCCTGTAATTAACGCAACTTTAGCCATTTTATATTTCCTCACTTTCTACTCTATACTTATTCTCTTAACAAAATTGATTTTCTCATCGAGTCCAAATTTCTCTTTTTTTGCTAAGTAAAAATCTATCTTAGCAAGAAACAAGTTCATTTTAGCGATAATTACAGCTCATATAAATTCCTAATCTTGAACTATTATTGCACAATATTGACTTTTAGTTAATCGTATTTTTTATATTGGAAAGTTTAAAATACTCTATTACTCTCAAAAATTCATCTCTTTTCTCTTAAGGTATCTATAAAAAAATACCCCCTGTAAACCAAATATCCAGTTTCTCACTGGCATATCTAATTCCCAGAGGGCATTCTATTCATTTTTAATCCGCCATCTTTATTAAACACGTCTTTCCGAGGAACGCTGCTCCATAACATAGTACTTTCTTATATCCTTCAAGCTCAAGGTTTTTCTTATACTGCTCCCTCTCAATCTGTTCTAGTGCATTTGCGCATTCTTTTTCCAGGCTATACTTCTTTCCTTTCCGTCCAGACCATTTTGCCTCGATTACAAGCGCCCGCCTGCGCCGCTGCTCCTTTACAATAATATCCACTCGACCAGTTCCCTGCTCGTAATTAGATTTTACTGCATAACCCGCACCTATGAACATACCCGTGACAAACGCATGGTAATAATCTTCCCTATAGTCAAAATAACTAATCGTATCAAATAAGATATCCGTGATCTCCTGCGTCAATTTCTCTGGCTCACCATCCCACCATGCTTTAAACAGGGCGGTGCGGTCTTTTGCAACGATTCTTTCTTCAAACCACTTTTTCACTGTGTCGCCAAACACAGATTTCACTTCTTCATTCGGAATACGTAGCGCCATTTTTCCCTCTTCTAGTTTCATTTCCTCTGGCAATTCTTCGGGCAAAACCTGTGTCAGATAGCCCGTGAGGTAAAGGATGCTCCACAAATTATCCTCTGTAGAATGAGCGATATCGTAGGTCAAATCCTCCCGGATTGACTCCTGAATTACGCCGCCCGCCAGCAATATTTCAAACTTATCGTTCACATTAAGCTGCGGCTTATCGATAAATCGCCGGATGATATTGTTGTGGCTCGTGTCCAGCCAATAATTTCCAGGCTTCGCAGTTGGTTTCTTCATTAAAGCTCTTACATGATTAATCACATCCCATGGACAATAGATTTCTTTTCCACCAAAGATATACCCGTCATACCACTTTTTCATTTCAGGCAAAGCACTCTGTAATTCCGCCACTTCCAGCAATTTTCTTACTTCCGATTCTTTAAAACCAAAATAGTCCTGATAGCTTTCCCCTGATATCGAATTAGAAATAAAATTGTTCGCTCCTGTGAAAATACTTTCCTTTGCAATCCGAAGACATCCAGTTACCACAGCAAACTTCAAATTGGGATTCGACTTCCATGCCATGCCGAGCAATATTTTAATAATGTTTAGCATATTTTTATAGTACCCATTGTCACTAGCTTTTGCGAGCGGAACATCATATTCATCAATCAGCAAAATTACTTCTTTTCCATAGTGCGATTTCATCATACGAAGTAACGTGTCCAGAGCACACTGAATATCTGTGATACTGCCTTTTTTAAATTCTAATAGTGAAAAAGTTTCCTTATCGGCTCGAGTAATCTTTTCGCTATTAGAAAGATAATCATGCTCTATACATAGCTTTGCAACTGTCTGTTTCAATAAACCATACGCATCTTCAAAACTATCCCCATCCACATCTTTCAGAGTCAAGAATAACACTGGCCATTCGTTCATCCATTCCGAACAAAATTCTGCGTCCTTTGCAATTTCAAGCCCTTCAAATAGCTTCTTACTATCCTTGCGGATATCAAAAAACTCTGCAATCATACTCATCGTAAGAGTCTTTCCAAAACGGCGCGGCCTGGTAATTAAATTCACATCAAACGTCTCACTCAATAACTCCTTAATAAATCCAGTCTTATCAATATAATAGCAATTGCTTTCCCTCACCTTTGCAAAATTGTCAATGCCATATGGCAGATTCACTTTTGCCATCCTATCCACACTCCTTTCCCCAAAAACACCCTAAATATACAAGATTACTCCATACCTTTTGACCCTATGATACCGAATTGCTCCGCATAATATGCTCCCGCAATTCTCAAAAACATTCATCATCATACAACAAATCTGCAAAAAACTCTATCGTCAAAACTTATATTTCCCTTTTTTATTCCCTTTGTAGAACGATATAATCGAAAACACATCGGGTCATTTTTCCTAATATCATCCAACTCTTTCTCAGACTCATTTAAATTTTCTCTTAAAACCGGATATCCATCGCTAGCCAATATGACCCTATCTCCTCTCGCAACAGGATAACGTCTTATCATAGATTCCTCAATTCCCATTCCATTTAAAACAGGATAACCAAAATATCCCTGTTTATTTTCAAATGCAAATTGCATCATCAAATTTTGTTCAATCGCCTTTCTCCCTAAGTCATTTTGCTCAAGCTCTTCTCTACTCACTCCCTGCAAAATTTGATATTCCAGATAAAAAGCACGCAATTTCGCATTCAATTCATCTATTTTCTTTGAATGTGTATAAACTCTCTCGTTAATTCTACACTGGCAGTCCCCGTATGACCAAATTTCTTTATAGATATCATTATAAATGATTATAGATGCTCTAGGGTATTCTTCGCATGGAAGAGATTGTACAGATTTTACATTATCTTCAACTTTTTCACTCAAAATACGGTCAAGATTTGTCAATAGCCAGACGGCATTCTGTCTTTCTATCTCCTGCCCCTGCTGTAAATACTCTGCCAAAATATCTTTCGCATAACAGCCACTTGCTTTTCCGTCCCATAAACGAGTTCCCTTTGACGTGACACCATCTATCACTGCGATTAGATGTTTGCCAATCACTAGACCATCCTCGCAAGTATCTGGGTTGTTTTCTTTTCCACATAAAAAATGCTCTATTACTCTCAAAAAATCATCTCTTTTCTCTGGCTCATCATTCCACTATACTTTAAATAGGATAGCGTAGTCAATCATCCATTTATCTGTTTTTCATCGTATCACACTCTTAAAAAATTATCGTATATATTTTTATTTCAAACTTCTATCATTTTAGAAATCATCTGCCTAACAGACAATTTCTAAATTCTTCTGCTGTTTGAAAGCGTTCCTCTGGTCTCAATGCGAGTGCTTTCATAATCACTCTATCAAGTTTTTGAGACAATCGTCTATTAAGTTTCCGTGGAGAAATTAATTTATCTTTGATAATACGATCTATAGACTCAATTACCCTTCTTCTAGTAACTGCTTCATACATAGCAGCTCCTAATGCATAAAAATCTGACCATGGTCCCATACTAGATTTCCGACTAAATTGATATTGCTCTAATGGAGCATATGCTGAATGCAAAACCACAACAGAGCTACCTTTGCTCGCCTGATTATTCGATACAAAAATTTCCGCACCAAAACCAATCACCTTAATACCTCCAGTATTTGTGAGAAAAATATTAGAACTACATATATCACAATGAATAATACCTTTTCCATGCATAACCTCTAGTGCATTTAATACTTCCAAAGTAACATTTATTATAAACTCTTCTGATAACCGCCTTTTTTGTCCTCTTATCCGATCCTCTAAAGTCATTCCTTCCAATAATTCCATAGCGTAATAACAGGTATTATTTTCGCTAAATTTAGCATATATTCTGGTGAAATTCGGGCTTTCTTGAAGTAAAGATAATGTTTTGATTTGGTCGTAAAAATGGTTTTTAAAATGTTGATACTGAAGCTCAGAATCAGTAGAGTAACAACGAATCATTGATTCATTTGGTTCACGATAACAATAAGTTTCTGGAAAAAGTTCTTTTATCATAACATCTTTTTCCAGCACATAATCTTGAGCCAAATAGATAATACTATCTCCCCCTCTCACAATCATCTTCTTTATTTCATATCTTTGATGTAGTATACTCCCTAAAGCCAATGGTGTAACTTTGCTGCTTTTATTTTGCTCCATAATCTCAATCCCCCTTGATAATCTCCTCAACCTCAAATCACACGTCTATTCTTCAAAACAGTTAATATATTCATTATACTTATGGTACCATAAAACTTGCAACGTTATTCCAGACATCCTCCTTTGAAGCGCTTACCTTTTTTATACCACATCACCTCCGTTAAGCCATAACCACCTTACATTCTTTTTTCCAAAATGCTATACCATACTTAATGACTTTCTTCATTCCCTGACGTTGCAAACTGACAGTGTACTTCTTTTCCTCGATCTGTTTTAACGCTTCTGTACAAGCTGCTTCCAAGTTTCCATCATTGGCGTATTTCAGTTCAATCACAATTCCTATACGTTTAGGTGTGCTTACAGATATATCACTGTAACCTTCCCCAGTCTCTGCATTGGACTGGATTAACCAATTTCCCTGACTTTGCAACAATCCCAGTACCATACCATGGTAGAAGTTCTCCTTCCTATTCATTTGAACTGCTGTATCCCTTACACTGATGGAATCCCACAGATAGTCATACAGCATGTCTTGGATAGTCGATACATCTTCTGACAAAAAAGCAGCGCAGAAACGATTAATCCTTGTGGAATCCGCTAAAGTTGTCTCCGTAAACCACTCCTGTATTTGCAATACAAAGACTTCACGCACTTCTCGGTTTGGAATCACCAACTTATAGATACCGTTTACCGCCCTGCCCATCTGAGTCAAATAACCAGTGGTAAAGAGTACGCTCCAAAGATTGGCAATGCTAGTGTCCAGCTCATTATACGTCAGGTCCAAACGAACCGCTTTTTCAATTACCTCTCCCGCAATCAGACGCTCAATTTCATTCTGTGTTGTTTTATCCGCCTTGTCAATGAAACGCTTCACCAAATCATTTCCACTAGTGTTGATCCAAAAGGCTTCTGGTTCTGCCTGAGGATCAGCCAAAAGGTGATCCACATAGCTAATCACATCCCACGGACAGTAAATATTCTCATTCCCAAAGCGGTATCCATCATACCACTCTTTTATTTCTGCGAAATGATTCTCTAATTGGTAATCTATCAGAAGCTGAGTCACTTCTTTTTCAGTAAAACCAAAATGCTCATCAAATCTAGTGTCTGTAATAGAAAGTACTTTAAAATTATTCATCCCTGTGAAAATGCTCTCTTTCGATACTCTTAGACAGCCAGTCAAAACTGCGAATTGTAAAAATTCATTTGTCTTCAACACCTGCCCAAACAATCCACGGATCAACGATACCATTTCTTCATAATAGCCATGCTGGAATGCCTTATCCAGTGGAACATCATACTCATCGATCAGCAGGATTACTTTTTGTCTGTAGTGCTGATAAAGCAATGAAGACAACATCTTAAGACTTCCCCTCACATCTTCTTTTGTTTCTTCTTCATTCAGAAACCGTTTGAGTGCATTTTTTTCTTTGTCAAAAATTTTGTCACTGTCAACTAAAAATTTCAAACGATACATTTCAGAGCGTAAAATCTGACGCAAAGCTCCATACGCTTCTTCAAAACTCAAACCATCTACACCTTTTAGCGAAATAAATATAACAGGATACCTTCCCATGTATTGTTCGCACAGCGTTGTATCCTGTGTTATTACCAGGCCATCAAACAACTTCTTATCCGTTCCAATCTCGAAAAAACATTTCAGCATACTCATGTTCAGAGTTTTGCCAAATCGGCGCGGACGGGTAAACAGATTAACCTCACCCCAATTATTTAACAAATCACGGTTTAAGCCTGTTTTATCTATATAGTAGAAATCTTCTCTTCGAAGTTTCTCAAAATCGTCAATTCCAACTGGCAGTTTCTTTCTTAGCATATGGCTCCCTCTCCTTTCCTAGCTGACACACTTCTTCTTACATTATTCCTATTTTATTGTACTTCTAGGACTAGTGAATAGCAAGAAAAACTGTAAACGTTTCAAAAAAAAGGCGTCTATGAAAACTACCCTCTGTGGTTAAGTTCATACCATTATCTTTAGAATAGCATATTTTGTTGAAGTTTCTTTATTTTTTATCTAGCACAACAAGTTAACTTATTTCTTGAGGCATTTTTTATTTCTTTACGTTAATCTATATCTTTCAGGTAGTTCCTCTAAACAATGTAGATATACATCCAATATCAATGTATAATTCCAACTGTGTTCACCTGCCTTACTTTAATTTCTCCCGCAATACCTCTACTTTGCACTCATGCCGCTTATTCTCATCTTCCTTGCTATAGGCGATACCAACTGCAAGAATACGTCCCGTATACTCTGAATTCTCACCAAATTTTCCTTCAAAACGAAGCGCATACTGACGATTCTTAATCTGCTGTATTGCTTCGTCCGCCGTGTGATTCACCTTCAATTCAATAATAATACAGTCGTCATTTTTTACAAACGGATAAAAGATAAAATCAACATAGCCAACACCCGCTTTATCTTCACGTTCGATACGATAGAAATCCAGTGCTTTCAGATATACCCACCGGATAATTGACGCCAGCTCCGCCTCATTGCTGTATGTTTGCAGTGGGCTATGTGTATTGTGAGCATATTCCATCAGCTCCGTCATCGTCTTTGTATCGCCGACTTTTGTCGCAACCAGCATCCTTCCAGATTCCTTCGTCAGCTTATACACATTTCCAAGAGAAGGCTCCCGCTGTACCACTTCTGCAAATTTATCCATCAATTCTTTATTCGGAATGGAAACATATCCATCTTTAAAATTCAGAAAACCGTACACTACCATCGCAGAAAATATCTCATCCTTTGTTTTCAGCTCCATTGATGTGGCGGCATATTCCTGTACTCTGGCCGGAATCGGATTATCCGCTACCATGGCAGCAATATCATCTTTAACTGCATCCGTATTTGCCCCTATATAATAGAAAATCTCATCATAAGGACCTGAACTCGTCCAATAGCTACCCAACTGGTTATCACTCAACGCACCGACTACAGACCTTGGGTTATACAGTTTCTGTCCACCTGCTGTCTGATATCCATCATACCACAGTTCCAACCCCTCACGGGTTATATCTGAGTCTTTCTCTATCTCCAGATACCTCTGATACAGCTCATCCACTTCCTCATCGGTAAACCCGAAATATTCACTGTATTTTACCTTAGTAGCCATAGAATACTCAAAAAACATATTCAATTCCGAACCACTAGAATACTTGGCAATTGGCAGGATCCCCGTCATGTATGCCATTTCCACATAGGCATTATCCTTCAACAAATTGCTGAGAAAGTCTATGTATGCTTCCTTATCTGCATCTGTTACAAAGCTCTTGTGGAAAATGAAATCCCATTCATCCAGTACAAAAATAAACTTCTCACCATCACAGTATTCATGAACCTTCATCAGAGCATCCCAAACAGCATCGTCTTTTTCTATTTCCGCATCTGGATATGCTTTACGCAAATCTGTCAATATCCCTTTTTCAAACCGCTCAATATACTGGTCATAGGACTTGCATTCTTTCGGCATTTTATTAAACATAATATGGATAACATTGTGCTTATTCAAATGTCCCTCGTACCAGTTATACTTTGAAACTTTCAAATTTTGGAAAAGCTTGCTACTATCCACACCTTTTCCAAAATAGGAAGCAATCATATTTGCCATAACCGTCTTACCAAACCGGCGCGGTCTGGTAATTGCCACATATTTTTGACCCTTTCCCTGACTAGGACCAGATTCTTCAATCTCATTTCCTTCCAATTCTACCAATGGCACAAGTTCAGCAAGTATATCCGTCTTATCCACAAAATAAGTGGACGCATAATCTCTGCGGAATAAACTATATGCGCTTCGGCTGTTCAAATAAATGCCCATTCTATCCATACTCCTTTCCCAAAAATACCCTAAGTATACTTGTTATTACACGCTACTTTCTTCTCTTTCTTTTCTTTTTTATGGTATACATTTGACTTTTTCTTTTTTCTCGCAGTTCTTTTCTTCTTCGCCTTCTTCTTGCAATCTCTTTCGGAGATAAATCATGAATCAATTGTCTTAAGCTAAAGCCACTCATGAATATTCCAACCGCCCCTGAACTTAATGCGCCGATAGCAATAAAGAGAAAAAGACCATTCATTACAATATCCTGCTCTATTTTCAGATATCCTCCAATTATTTTAATCAAAAATGCGATTATATAGGCAACAATCGATATCCTCCAAAAACTTTTTATACATTTTCTTCTTGTTTCTATCTTCATTTTTCTTGTCCTTTACCATAATGCAAAATCATCTATTTATCTGTTTTTCATCATATCACAAAGCGAAATTCTTTCTCTTTTTTTATCCTATAATAGTTGATATGATTTTACATATAACATCTGAATGTATCAACATATTCATTTTCTCACTTCCACTCTCCACCTCTGGCTTACCACACCTAGAATTATCTGGATGCTCAGATACGCAACAATCTTTATACCAACATTCTCCCATAAGAGAACCTTTAACAGACCACTTTTCATTTTCCGTAAGTTCACCTACCAATGATTTCATCACTCGCTCTGTAGAATACCTCTTAAAACCGGCTAAATACTGTAATGTCTTCTTATCATCAATCTTTGCCAAATTGATTCTATGGTCTTCAATAGCTGATAAAACATCTTCACGAATTTTGATTTTATCTGCCTTGCCAGTTCCCGTCCATAGTACCAGCTTATCAAAGGCAAGAATTAAATGTTCAAAACAAATTATAATTTCCAGAAGTGAAGTCCTGCGCCCGTATCTTCTGTCCATAAATATTTCATATCACAACTCCTTTTCCAGTGTTATCCTATTATTGTCAAGAGTTAACACTTTAAAACTCTTATCAGATACGTTGAGTCCATCACAATTTCTCGAAAAAAGCATATACTGATTGGAAAATTCGAAATTGATAAATCTTCTGATATCATCATTAATTAAAATATCCGTATTATCAACTACAATAAAACTATTCTTACACTGTTTCATCGTTTCTAAAAGATTATCTGATTTGTAATTAAACAATTTAATCGCGTTATATTCATCAGTGAATCTTAAGTCTTCTAACATTTCATAAAGAACTGTTTTGCCCGTACCACTATCTCCACCAACAAGAGTTATTCTATCATCAAACACCAAATCGTATAAAAAGGGATCTGCCTTAAACACAATATTCTTATAAATCATCTGCTTCTCTCCTTTCATACTCCTTACTCCACCAAGTATTATATCCTGCACTTCCAGTTACTACCTCTGAATCATTAAATCTGATTTTCACATTATCTGGAATATCCACAAAGGATGGTCTTGACATATAAATCTTTATATTGTCCATTGCAAATATAATTTTAAGCACATTCGGACCACATTCTTCTACACTCACCACTTTATCAGGATGTTTTACAATATTGAGTAATGTCTTACATCCAGATGACAAATTACGGATTGTACCTAATCCATATTTTGTTTCAATATGCTTATCTGGTGTCAATTTTGCCTCATCCACCTGCCAAATAAGATTTATTTCATTTTCGAACATTTCTTCATTACCTGTATTCAAATTGAAATACAAATCATTCTGAAGAATCCAATTTTTTGCCTCTTTTTCTCTGTATATATATCAATCATTTTGCCCCTCCTTTAAACAATGCTTCTAGAAGTCATCTGCCTAACAGACAATTTCTAAATTCTTCTGCTGTTTGAAAGCGTTCCTCTGGTCTCAATGCGAGTGCTTTCAGAATCACTCTGTTAAGTTAAAAATGTATAATGACTATATTATGCTCATGGTACCATAAAACTTTCTTCGTTGCAAGAAGGAGGTCTATCAATTCTCTAGTAAGAGCTTCAAAAAAGAGGCTATGAAAAATACCAATGATGTGGCATCATCATAACCCCCTTTTTGAAACTCTTATACAACATTCTTTACGACATAACTACCATACATTCTTTTTCCCAGAATGCTATACCATATCGAATGATTTTCTTCATTCCCTGGCGCTGCAATCCCACGGCATATTTCTTTTCCTCAATCTGCCTTAACGCCTCCATACAGGCTGCTTCCAGATTACCATCGTTTGCATATTTCAATTCAATCACAATTCCTATGCGTGTAGGTGTACTTACAGATATATCGCTATATCCTTCCCCAGTCTCCGCATTGGACTGAATCAGCCAGTTTCCCTGGCTTCGCAACAAGCCTAATACCAGCCCATGATAAAAGCAGGCGCCTGAGTTCTGTATTTTAGAACTCTTAGCGCTCGCTTTCTCTTCGAGCAAGTTCTCCTTCATACTCGTTCGCACTGCTGTATCCCTCACACTGATAGAATCCCATAAATAATCATACAACATATTCTGAATGGTCGATACGTCTCCAGCAGGAAAAGCTGAGCAGAATCGATTGATTCTCGTAGAATCTGCAAGAGTAGTCTCTTTGAACCACTCCTGTATCTGCAAAACAAAAACTTCCCTCACTTCCCGGTTGGGAATCACCAGTTTATAGCCCCCCCTTACCGCTCTGCCTGTCTGTGTCAAATAGCCTGTAGTAAAGAGAACACTCCACAAATTTGCAATGCTAGCGTCTAATTCGTTATAAGTCAGGTCCAAACGAATTGCCTTTTCGATTGCTTCTCCCGCAATCAGACGCTCTATCTCACTCTGCGTAGTTTTATCCGCCTTATCAATAAAACGCTTCACCAAATCATTTCCGCTAGTGTTAATCCAGAAGGCTTCTGGCTCCGCATAAGGGTCTGCCACAAGATGATCCACATAGCTGACCACATCCCACGGACAATAAATATTCACATCTCCAAAACGATATCCGTCATACCACTCTTTCATTTCTGCCAAATGGTTCTCTAATTGGTAATCTGCCAGAAGCTGAGTCACTTCTTCTTCATTAAAACCAAAATGCTCATCAAATCTAGTGTCTGTAATAGAAAGTACTTTAAAATTATTCATCCCTGTGAAAATGCTCTCTTTCGATACTCTTAGACAGCCAGTCAAAACTGCGAATTGTAAAAATTCATTTGTCTTCAACACCTGCCCAAACAATCCACGGATCAACGATACCATTTCTTCATAATAGCCATGCTGGAATGCCTTATCCAGTGGAACATCATACTCATCGATCAGCAGGATTACTTTTTGTCTGTAGTGCTGATAAAGCAATGAAGACAACATCTTAAGACTTCCCCTCACATCTTCTTTTGTTTCTTCTTCATTCAGAAACCGTTTGAGTGCATTTTTTTCTTTGTCAAAAATTTTGTCACTGTCAACTAAAAATTTCAAACGATACATTTCAGAGCGTAAAATCTGACGCAAAGCTCCATACGCTTCTTCAAAACTCAAACCATCTACACCTTTTAGCGAAATAAATATAACAGGATACCTTCCCATGTATTGTTCGCACAGCGTTGTATCCTGTGTTATTACCAGGCCATCAAACAACTTCTTATCCGTTCCAATCTCGAAAAAACATTTCAGCATACTCATATTTAACGTCTTTCCAAAACGCCGTGGACGGGTAAACAGGTTGACCTTCCCCCAATTGTTCAACAAATCGCAAATAAGACCTGTCTTATCTATATAATAGAAACCTTCTCTTCGAATCTCCTCAAAGTCCTCTATTCCAACTGGCAACTTCTTTTTCTGCATATGGCTCACCTTCCTTTCCCAAAAATGCTCTAAATATACTTACCATAACACGCTACTTTCTTTTCTTTCTTTTCTTTTTTATGGTATACATTTGACTTTTTCTTTTTTCTCGCAGTTCTTTTCTTCTTCGCCTTCTTCTTGCAATCTCTTTCGGAGATAAATCATGAATCAATTGTCTTAAGCTAAAGCCACTCATGAATATTCCAACCGCCCCTGAACTTAATGCGCCGATAGCAATAAAGAGAAAAAGACCATTCATTACAATATCCTGCTCTATTTTCAGATATCCTCCAATTATTTTAATCAAAAATGCGATTATATAGGCAACAATCGATATCCTCCAAAAACTTTTTATACATTTTCTTCTTGTTTCTATCTTCATTTTTCTTGTCCTTTACCATAATGCGAAATCATCTATTTATCTGTTTTTCATCCTATCACACTCTTAGAGAGTCATTATACATATTTTTATTTCATACCTCTGCCTTAGTATATTCCCTAAACCCAATGATGTAAATCTGTTGCTTTTATTTTGCTTCATAATCTCAATCCCCCTTGATAACCTCCTCAAATCACACGTCTACTTTTTAAAATGGTATAATAGCTATATTATGCTCATGGTACCATAAAACTTTCTTCGTTGCAAGAAGGAAGTCTACATCCCTTGACTTTTTCCTTTCAGACACATATAACATTAGTAGGGAAACCCTACTTCCCTACTTTACATGCAAAACAGCCACACCATAAATACAAGGCAGTGCTAGAAAAAATATCGGTACAGCCTACACGGATACAACAAGTTGATCAAATAAGTCGTTAGAACAGGAGGTATGAATAAATGTCTGAAATTTTAGTAAATGACGCAAAAGTTATGTCAAACGGTCAAGTAACCATTCCAAAAAATATTCGCGCTGCATTGGGCGTCACCACTGGCGACCGGGTAACGTTCATCGTAGAGGACGGTTTCGTCCGCGTTATCAACTCCGCCGTCTATGCCATGCAGAAGTTCCAAAAGCAGATGACCGGCGAAGGTGCGAAGGTCGGTCTTGACTCCGATGAAGCCATCGCTGATTGGATAACACAATCCCGCCGCGAAGAGAATCTTGAAATTATCAACAGCCGTTCTGACAGCCGAAACACGGAGGACGAAGCAAGCGTATGAAGATAATGATCGATACCAACATCATCATTTCGGCGGCGCTTAGCCCCTCCGGCAGATCGGCACAGGCTTTCATGAAAGTGATCACTCCGCCGTATTAACCGATAATCTGTGATTATATTGTGGAGGAACTGCACAGAAAATTCTGGAATAAGCGTCACAGAATTTCTTGATGGTGACTTTTAAAGCGTGAGGCGAGAAATGAAATTATACTAAACTAACTCAATTAGACAAAAATGCCCCCTGCGGCTCACTGTCACATCCTAAGCACATCGACCACAGGGGGTGCTTTAGATTATGTTGATAAAAGTATAGCATTCCGAGCAGCGTTATTCCAGACACCCTCTTTTGAAGCGCTTCTTATTGATTCTCACACCTACCGCATTAGTTGTCACTAACCTATGAATAAAAGAAAGCCCCTATGGAAAAATTCACTCTCCACAGGAGCCTCATTTTACAATAAAAATGTTTTATACGCTTTCTCAAAATCCGCCACATTCATGTTAGCGCGTTTTGCGGCATCTGCGACGGAAAGGATTCCATCCTTTACAAGACCGAAGAGCGTCTCCAATATGCCTTTCTTTTCGCCTTCTTTATACCATTTTTCGCTGACTTCACACATCTCGTCCTAACCTCCTTTTTCTCATTTCAGCAAGTGGACACGTTTTGACAAATCCCCTTGGCTTGCATCCTCTGGGTCTGTTGTCTTAAAATACTCCATCAGCCTCGCTGTGTCGCTACCGTCATCTACCTCCGCATTCACATACAAGATATAACGCCCATCATCATACACCACATCCGTACCCTTGAAATGCTTCTCCACCGGGTAAGTCGTCTGTCCTACGTAAGCGCCAAACCACACGTGTACAACCTCAATAAGCCATCCTCCAGAATGAGGATGGCGGTACTTTCTACTTTTCTGTTTTTCGTATCTCCGACGGAAGTTGTTCTGACCATGGCAATAAGTTCTTAAGGAAATCCTTCTCAAACTCTTTCTCATATCCATTCCAATACTTTGGCAACTCTTCCAATAAATATTTAAAATACAGATATGGTTTTAGCTGATTGGCTTTTGCCGTTTCTGCAATGGAATAAAGAATCGCACTTGCCTGAGCCCCCTGTATCGTATCAATGAGTACAAAGTTCTTTCGTCCTATCGTGAAGCTTCGGATAGCTCTCTCAGCAGCAGAGTTATCTAATGGTACATCTGGAGTCTCTAAAAATGCCATTAAATATTTCTCTTGATAAATCGAATAGTTTAGCCCTTTTGCTGTTTCTGATTTTGGAGGAATCAGAGGATTTTCTTTTTGTTTTTTTACCCAAGAAAAATATTCTAGCACCAATGGTTTTAACACTTGTTGTCTCTTTTTTAAATGCTCTTCCTTTGATAAGTCTTTCCACTCTTTTTCATAATGAAAGAATTGGGCAATCCGAAATAATGCTTCTTCTGATACTGTCATTTCCAACTTTCTTGCTTCCTTTCCTTTGAGTGCCTTTGCTGCATTTATGTAATGTCTTCGAGCATGAGCCCAACAACCACAAATGATGATTTCCTCTGGTAAGCTATGATATACCTGATATCCATCACAACATAAGACTCCCTGATATCCTTTTAAGAAATTTTGTGGATGCTCTTTTTTTCGTGTCTTTTGATATTCATATATCACTACAGGTTGCTCTGTTTCTTCTCCTTTTTGGTAGACCCACATATAGCTTTTCGTTCCTGCTTTTCGTCCATCTTTGGATACTTTTACTGGGGTTTTATCTGCATGAATGATTCGACTCCTTAACAACTCTTCTTTCATCTTATCATAAATCAAGCTAAAATATCGCTCTGCCGCTTTGATTGTCCAGTTTGCCATAGTTTGTCTAGAAATCTCTACACCATACCGTTGAAACTCTTGCTCCATTCGATAATAAGGAGCAGCATTGATATATTTCGCATTCAAAAGTCCTGCCACTAAAGAAGCACTGGCAATGCTGTTTTGAAATAATTCAACAGGATGCTTCGCTCTTTTCATCCTATGGCATCGATCACAGCTATAGCTTTTTACATGATTTTCCTGTACCTCAAAATGAGCTGGAAAAAAGAGAAGCTTTTTATAAATATCTTCTCCTACTTCCTAATAAGTCCCTCCACAATCACAATGATACTCTTCCTCTGCTAAAGTATGGAAAACGGGAAGTGTAAGAAAATCTTTTAAATCCTCCTCTCGTTTCCCTTTTTTCTTATGGGAAACTCTCTTTTTGCGCTTTTCTTCGATTTCCTCCATCGTTGGCTCCACAAGTTTTTCTTTTGTGGCTCCATCCACAATCACTTCTAGCTCATTAAAGTACAGTTTCTTCTCTTGACTCTCCTCTTGATATTCCTCCTTCTTTTCACTATGTCTGCCAAAACGATTTTGATTCAAAACATTCACCTGCTCTGTTAGAAGTTTTCATTGTTCTTGTACTTCATTTAGCTGCTTGGTTGTGGTAAGCAAAAGCTTGATTAACATCTTTTTACTAAACTGATTCCATTCTTCCTCGGTAAACTCTGTTTTTCTCATACTCCTACTTTATCACTGATAGAATGGTTTGTACAGAAAAATCATGACAAAGGATACACTTTTTTATACTTTTTCTTTGTTGAATAGCTAATCCTTCCATCAACCAACGGTATTGTTGTGGGGAAATTTCCTTCACCTCTTGCTCATTTCTTGGTCATTTATACTTTCCCGTTTCTAATCTTTTATAAAGTAGAACAAATCCATCTCCTTCCCATAGAATGGCCTTGATTCGGTCTGTTCTTCGACCACAAAATAGAAAAAGACAATTCTGATAAGGATCCAGCTCAAAAATGGTTTCTATGATAGACACCAGACCATCAATACCTCTTCGTAAATCAGTATAAAACGGCTACGTATACATGGTCGAAGCCTGTTGCATCGTGAAACATGGCGAATTCCTCGAATGAGATTGGTAATCAATTCTTCCGTTGCTTGATTGGTTAAACCAATAGAAATCCCTTCGATTTGTAGAAAGGCATCTGCCCTTGTAAACTCTAGCATAGAAGAAGAGTTATTTTCTTGCGAAATAAGAACTGGGTTTACCTCTACAAAAGAAGTAGGAAAGGATTCTGATTTTGCAGGTTCTGGCAACTCTTTTAGCATTTCTTTTCTCAGTTCTCTTAACCAATAATAATAGGTAGAGGTTTTTATATTATTTTGCTTACACCAACCTCTGACAGGAAGACCACTGCTTTTTTGTGTTTGAATTAACTTTGACCATTCTTGTAGGCGAATATTCCGTTTTGTTTGTGATAAATTCAACTTTTTCCCTCCTTATACTTGAAGTTTTTGAACTGTGTTCAAAAACTTCATAAACTTTATAAAGTTTATTATACATACAATTAGGAAAACTGATAATACACGTGTGGTTTGGCGCTTACATTTATACTACAAATACCATCGAAGGATTTCACCGCCAGTTACAAAAAGTGACAAAATCAAAATCTGTTTTTCCTTCGGACGACAGCCTTTTAAAGATGTTATACTTGGCGATGATGGACATTACCAAAAAATGGACAGGACATCGAAAAGATTGGGGACGAATTTATTCTCAATTGGAAATCTATTTTGAAGAACGTTTAGAAGGGCTTCATTATTAAGATATTTTAGAGGGAAATCCATTGATTTCCCCTTCTAAAATAGAATAAGGAGAATTCTAGGAAATATCCTGAATTGTCCTTGACACACTAAAATCCTGCGGTATAATGCAGGTAAGAGCAGAATATAAAATCTGCCCTTATCATGATTCATATATCTTATGTCAGTTTTTTACTTTACACAAAACGTGAAACAGCCTCTCGAAAGCTCCAGAGATTTATACGATAAAATAAACTTTATTTCTTCACATGTCTCCCATACATTATCTATGTCAATGTCAAATCCTCGAATTATACCAGAACAAACAAAGAAAATGTATGGTGCAATCCTTGACAACCTTAAACAAAAATTTATTACTCATCCCTTTTCAGAGACACAATTTTTAATGTATACGCTTGAACAATATTATTCATTGGAACAAACAAAAACGAGCCTATCTTATATAGACGATGAGGTAAAAAAAACAGAAAAACCAAATGAAGAATTATTGCAAAAAATATTCTATAAGTTACCAACATATTATTCTAATTGTATGCTTATATATAAAAATATGCGGATACAAAATAAAGATCAAAAAGTAAACGAAAATGATTTTAGAGATATGTTATATTTATCATACATGATTCCTTATTGTGATGTTGTTGTTACGGAAAAGAAATGGGTTAATATTGCCAAGCAGATACATTTAAATGAAATATTTGGAACTACCCTTATCAGTGATGTTAATGATTTATCCTTTATTTAATATACAAAACAGCCCCTCCTGGCAAAGGGAGAGGCTATCACACATCTATTCTGTCATGTTCGGTATCTCACCGACAAAGTGTAAGCACTTCAAAAGAGGGTGTCTGGAATAACGCTACTCCGAATGCTATACTTTTATCAACATAATAAATGAGGAGTTTATACCTATGAATCAATTTAATCAAGCGAAGAAACGACACTTAGAGAAGGAACCAGAGCCTGTCTTTGTGGAAGTGCCACTTCCGTCCGATACTTCTCATCCAGTTGGAAGTGGGAAACATTCTTTTCAAGATAATTCAAGACTCATTTAAGCCTTTTTTAACTGACAAAACATAGTTTATTTCAGATTTTGTTTCCCGTATCAATTTCATATTTACTAACTCATTCTTAATTTTATATTTTATAAACTTTTTAGGATAAGCATATGCCATAGCTTTCATAAAAGAATTCTTATTTTTTAAAGTCTCAAAAAAAATTTTCCTTTCTTTCGGAGGTCTTGACGGCATTTGTAGTTGACGATTGGCTTTTATTGATTTTTCCTTATCAACCGCTTCAAGATGAAGGTTTGCGCCATTAACCAACTCAAGACCTTTCTTGGTCTGACACATAATCAGACTTATTCCCTTCTTCTTTTCTTCAATTGAAAGAGCCGATCCCCATGAATCCCCCAAAGTAATATCTGCAATTCTTTTTTCTTGTGCATATGCACAATTATAACAGTTCTCCGTGTATGTTATACAATTTAAAAAAGTATATGAATATAAGTCCTGGATTCCATGTGATGAAAAAAACAATATCTCATCCGTACAAGGGCTTATGTCAAAATTATCTTTTTGTCGAAATCTAATGTCTTCCAGTTCTCTTATAGATAAATGATAGCCCTCTAAAAACAACTCTAACACCTTTGGTGACGGTGTCCCATGACATATTAATTCAATAAGCATAAGCTGAGAATAAAATTTAGGATTAACAACTTTTTTTACAGCTGCGACCTGACACGGCAATCCCAAAAACAAGACCTTTCTTCCAGCCCTCAAATAATCCTGAATATCTTTATAAATCCCATGAGGATTACTTTTCACATATTTTGATCCAGAAAACAACTCAATTTTTTCTAAACTATCAGCAAATTCAAAACTAAAACTCCCATTTTTAAATCTGCACGAACAAACGATACCATTCTGTTCAACAAAACGTCGCATCAATGCAGTTGCTGCACCGCCCGAAGATGAATTTTTTCTCAGACTATTATCTTCTATCCAGCCTTGTAACCATTCTTCGGTCTCAAAAAATTCAGGAGGATTATTAACATTACATACTTTATGACAGGCATCACAATTCACACAACTATTCTCATTTATTACAGCATTATATGTATCAATTGAATCCAAAATAAAAATGGCTTTCTTTGGGCATTTGTCAATGCATGCCATGCAACCAGTACACTTATTCTTCTCACAAACGGTATTCATGTTTTTTCCTCCTCTTCCACAGTATTTGAATTAATATAACAAAAAAGACACCTAATATAGCACCTGTTAAGTCAATAAATACATCTGTAAATGCAGCACCTCTACCTGGTATGAATATCTGATGAATTTCATCTAATGCACCTACTAATGTTGCCACACACAGAGCGTATAAAATTTTTCTTCTTGTATTAACTGCTGACATTTTTTTCTCTATATTTTCTATTACAATAATCGTTGCCCCTAGAACAAAGTAAAGAAAAACATGAGCCAGTTTTCTAACAACAGGAATTATTGCACTTCTTAAATTCCAATCTTCCTGCGTTTTAAGAGGACTAGAGATCATAGAAATTGCTTCTCCAGTGAGTTCATACGAATCGTTTGCCGGTTGAGCAGAAAAACAAAAAATAACAAGCAATTCCATGATGATGATTATAATTAAAAATATTTTTCTTACTAAATAACTGTATTTTCTCATTTGATCCATTCCTGTCTAATTTTATACTTCATTCTCCGATACATATCTCTCCACAAAGGTATACATGTCTCCTTATAAACCTTTTTAAATGGCTCTACCCCCAGCTTTCTAATGGCCTCCACACGATTTGAAGGACACTGGGATGATTGATTAACAGCAGAGTTTTCAAATAATGCCTGTTCCATTGTAACTTCCGATGAAATAACCTGTGTTTTCAAAAGATTAAATAATTCATTTCCTCTTTTCGAATGTATAAATACTAACGAAGTTCCCTTGTCATCATCCATGTATTGACAAGAATGAGAAACCCTCCAAAAATCTGAAAATGTAAAATCGCAGTTTCTATTTATATTCTTAAATTCACATTGAAAACAGGATTCACGCAAAAAAGAATTTTGCAAAAACATTCTCATATAAGGATCATATTGATTCTTTTTTCGATACTCTCTACCATTCTCAAATTTAAGACATAAAGAATACTTCTCCCATCCAAAACTTTTATCCCTAAAATTAGCAGCAACAATCTTAGAATGATATTTGTTTTCCTGATATTTCATGTATTCCCTCCACAACTTCGGAGTGGGAACACCATGGCAAACCATGTCAGCTGTTAATAATTTATCATATTTACCATTAAAGTAATTAATTACAGCTTGGACTTGACAGGATGTGCCTGTAAAAAAAACATACCTGTCTTGTTCAAGAAATTCTTTCATTTTTAAAATAACGTCTCTTAAATCACTCTGTACATATTTGCTCCCCCTAAGCTTGATTAACTCATTTTTACTATCGGCAATACTATGTACTACCTGATTTTTCTCGTCAAACGCCGCACCAACAACGACACCTTTATTATCAATAATCCAATTTGCCACTACAGAAAAAACACCTCCCGATGAACTATTTTTAATAATACTTTCATCTAAGGCTTTCACGGCAAAGCACTTTGTAGAGGAATCATTTGTAGCATTTTTTTGTATTAAAACTGGGCATTTTTTTTCACAAAGTCCACAATTAATACACTCATTTTTATTTATAACGGGATATAAGAAACCATCTTTATTAACCTTCATAGAAATACACTGCTGCGGACAAACAAATTTACATACACCACATCCACAGCATTTATTTGACACTATATCTATGCTCATAATCCTCTCCTAAATATGCCAGTTTACTTCTCTTTTAATGATTTTCGCTGGAAGTCCACCTAACAAAACATTTTCCTCTTTAAATCTTTTCCCAACACAAGCACGATACGCTGTTACTGAGTTATTTGAAATATACGTTCCTTTTAATATATCTGTATACGACGATAACCAAACATGGTCACCTATAAAAACTTCTGAGTCTTCATTAGTTTTCTTATTCGGAAAAGCAAGATTGCTCAACGAGTGCACATCGGAATCTCGTATTGAAATATTCCACCCTCCCAGCACATTATCCCCAAGATGGATTCTAGTATGCACAGAAATATTACTATATGCGTTAAAATAGACATTATTACCTACATCTAGCACTCCATTTTGAAAGATACGAAAAGAAAAACCTTTTGAAAATACACACGGTCCATTAAAAATTATTTTGCTTCCCTTATCCATCATAAGATACGAATTTTTATCTCCTTGCAGTCCAAATGTTGCATCTGAAATTCCAAGTGAAATCATTCTTGAATGAATGGGGGCATTAATCTTGATGGAATCTTTAGCGATTTTGCCTTTAATCTTAGTATTGTGTGATATATATACAGGAATTCTAATAGCCTCCTTAAAAGGCAAAAAATGAAGATCAAACCACAGACTATATACACAGTCGACTCCCTTAGTTATAATATTTTTAATATTCATCAATCTCAACAACCGCCTTCCTTACAAAATTATAAGCCTCTTTGCGTTTTTCTTCTAAAATCTCATAGGCTTTCTCATAATTAGAGTGAAAAAGGTCTGCGTTTTCAATTTTTGAAAATCGTCTTCCTTTAAGGCAAAACATTTCTAACAAATTATCTAATCTTGTATTCATTGAAACAAATTCATCTTTACGCTCCATAACAACAAATGGCTTATTAAACAATATTGAAAAAACAGAACCGTGAAACGAATCTGTGACCATCAATTCACAATGCTGAATCAAATACAAAAAATGAGCTGGATTTGCACAATAATAATCTGCATTGTCCTGAGCCATAAGATTAATAATTTTATACCCATATTGTTTTGCAATCTTTTGTACACATTCAATCATATAAGCATTTCCAAGAGTGTACACCAAAATATACTTGTCATTTCTAAACCACTCTGGTTTTTTTGAAACCTCTTTCCATTTTACAGTATTTATCATAAGGGTAGGATCAATAACAATTTGTGATTCTTTTCCTGTCAACGCATATATTATATCCTGACCTGATTTTTCTCTAACACTTAATCGTCTAAAGGTATTTAAATAGTTCTTAAATTCCATTTTTCTTGCTTCTGGTACTTCATCCACTCCAAATGAAGGAGCTAGAGTTATTTTTTTTCTGTTTTCTGCAAACATAGCAAAATTATTTGAGCCATAATTGAAAGTTGTTGGATTCCAAAGTTGATCACTTCCACATACAAAAAGATCATATCTTTCATTCAATTTTCTAACATGACTGTTTTTATTCAACCAATATGGAGCATATTTTATATACATCGAATCAAAGCAGTCAAACGACTTTTCTCTTTTGGCATTTAGTTTTTGTCTACTATTTCCCACAACATACTTTGCTTTATTGATTAATTGATGTTTCCATTCTGAATAATTTGGGTCATACGGATTATGTAAGGTCTCAACCTCAAACCCCAACGACTCAATTACCCATTGTGAAGCCAAATTTTGTAATCTGTTTCCATAATTAGCAACCGTAAGTGTTACAATAGCCGCCTTTCTTCTCTTCATGCTTAATGTACCTTCCTTTTCAAAATATCTTGGACTCTTTGTTTAGTTTCCTCAAATTCCTCCGTTCGGCAATAAACGACTGCAAATAAAATATTAGGAACAATAACGCATATAACTCCCTTTACAATCAATCCACTAAAGCCACCTAATGAGATTAGCTCACAAAGATAATATGTACACACAGATCCCAGTATAGTCACAGCAGCATAGCTATAATATTTAAAACAATACATCTTAAGTCCAGAATCAAACAAGTTAGTAAAGAGAACTTTTGTTTCCCATGGAAAATATATGCCAACCATAACAACAATAGTTGAAATGACAACTCCCTCAATTCCAATTAATTTAACCAAAAGAATATTGGTTACAACATTAACCAGTGCACCAACATACGGTTTCCAAAAATCCTCCGCCCACAAACCAGCAGCATCTTTATATGTCAGCCCAATCCTCCTTGAAAGCCATGCATAAAAATATACTGCAAAAAGGATAACCATATGGAAAGGAAACATTAAATCTTTTCCCATCCAAATTTCCATAAAAGGCTGATATAAGCAAATTAAACATATCGTAAACCAGCCTACTATCCAATTGTTCATAAATGTAAACGTCTTAAAATCTCTAAAATTTTTTTTCACATCTGATGTAATAAGACTATTGCCAATACTAGCGGTTGTGGCAGTATAAAATATCGTCACTAAACTAATTAACGAACTCAATATATAGTAGTAATTACTATAAACAGCAAGAATGTGAAGCCCAAGAAAAGCTGAAATCACTATGCTATCTGCCGAAGTGATAACTGTTGTTCCTATTCTATGACCAATTAATGCCCCTATTTTTTTAGATAACCCTTTAACAAACTCCGAACTCATTTCGCCCCTACAAACAATATTAGCATATTTCTTACTAACAATAATATTTCTCAAAATGTTTAAAACAAGCGTACTAAGTGGCAAAAAAATGGCATAAACATAATAATTATTCGTAACCAGAAGTGCTATCATCTGTCCCACATACATAAATATACTTGCAACAGTATTAAGCTTACTTTCAACGCTATTTTGCTGATCAGCTTCCAAAAGTGATTTCTTATATGCAAAAAGGAAATAACTCAGTACTGTATTACACAGATAAATAGCATATAGTGCATATATGTTTATATCCGATGGATATGAACCACTTATTAGCTTATCTAAAAAAGGCATAATAACCAATCCTAAGACTAGAATTACGCATCCTATATATCTATAAAATTTTCTATATAAATTTAATAATGCACAAAGAGTTGAATTATCCTTCTCGGCCATAGGTTTATACATACTATAAACCATAGCAGTACCAACCCCTAATTCAGAAAGACTAAGAACTTGTAAAATAGATGAAAACAGATTATTTAATCCTAAATATTCCGTTCCCAGCTTTTTGATTAATACTGTTTTTACTACAAATGGAAATAACATTAATACAAATCGGTTAATCATTCCAAAAACAATATTCTCTAAAGATTTTCTTGTTCTGTCACCCGTAGACATATATCTATCTCCTTATTCTTTATACTCCTTTACACAATCTTCAAGATAACTTATACACCTTTTTCTTTCTTTATCCAAAATTGCATCAACCTTTTTATAATCAATCTCTTGCTCTAAAATATTCGGTAAGTTATCTAAATGATCCACCAACTGCCTATTGGTTTCAGTTTTTTCCAGAAGATCGTGTATTTTATACTTATTACTTTCTCTCATCAGAACAGCAAATCTACAACGATTAATAATTGAGAATACAGTTCCATGAAAAGTATCTGTAACAACATACTCTGCATTGTAAAAATAATCAAGCATCGTTAATGGATCCACCACAATAAACTTATCGCACCATAATTGTTGTCCTCCAATACATACTATTTTCAAATTTCTTCTTCTAGCAAAATCTTTTATTGCTTTAATTTCCTCAATATTAGATATACGCTCCGCATAGGCATATACAACCATATATTTCTGAAGTGACACCTTCTTATGCTCTCTGAATCGTAAATCACCCGCAAGAACTGGATCAACATGCTCCAGTATTACTCCCTGATACATTTTACTTATGTAATTAAAAGTATGTACATCCCTTACTGACATATGAGCGATATTTGCCAAAGCTTTTTGGATTTCAGGAAGTACATCTTTTCCGATATTCTTATACTCGGCAACACCAGAAGCCGCTGCATATGTGATTATATTTTTAGCGTTATTGACCTTTCCATATAATTGCAGGCAAATATGATCCACTGCAATAAAAACTTCATCACTTCCTATTACAACTAAGTCATATTGTTTGTTTTTATTTTGATATGTTAATTTCAAAGTATCATTCTGAAAGTCTTTTATACTCCGTTCATATTTTTTCCTTAGATACTTATGTTTAATCTTTCTAATACAAAGCCACGGAGCTGACTGTATACTATACTGAGACTTTGTATAATCAGCTTTCGTTGTAACATTTCCATGAATTGAGACCATTTCACTTCGATCAATATCGATAAACTCAACCTCTTCTTCGGATATATTTTCCAAAATATTCTTTAGTGAATATGCTTGCAAAACAGATCCATAATTTATCACACGTTGCATGGATAAAATACCAATCTTCATTTATCTTCCTCCTAAAGTAAATCGTATTTTCCTACGGTATTCCGTTGTTCTATCATACGACAGTGCAATGGGCAACAAAACAAAAGAATACTGAATACAAAACATTGTCATGGCATTTCCAACAAAATATGTTACAAAAACATATAATGTCGAAGCCATAATCACTCGTCCAGCATCTGCTCCAAAACGTCTGAAAACATCAGTAGGAACTTTTTTCAAATAATAGAAAAGCCACGCAAAATAAGGTACAAAGCCAAGTTCAATATACATTCGTACTATATCCGAATGCGAAGCTAGCCCCGTCGTATCGCCAAGAAATTTATTAAGATAACCATATCCTGTTCCCAAGTATGTTGGCAAGAGCGACATCATGCTACTCATCTTTTCATATACTAAAAATCTTCCAGAAAAGTCGATCTGAAGTGCTGCCGACACTATCTCTAGTAGCCCAGTTTTAATTGCTACAAGATAAATTACAGCTAACATAGTAACCCCTACTGCGATAACATTTATTATCTTTTCAAATGCGTCTTCTTTAAACCGCAGAATCAAAAAAACCAGAGCTACAATTGCTACACCAACAAACGCTACTCGTTTGAACCCAATATAAATTGCAAGTAACATAAGAAGAATATTCTTCCAACGTCCTTTTTGCTCTTTTGAGCAAAAAAAGATATAATATATGAGATAAAATCCACATGCCAATGTTGAATCATGCACTTCTAGCATTTGTGAAATCCTATATGTTGGTCGTGTTATATCAAAATCAACAATCCATGCTGATTTCATAAAACTAATAAAAATATTCAATCCAAACACCTGTATTGCTCTTATCACATTAAACACAGTACTAAGTGCTATAGCATATACTGATAATTGAATTGTCCTTCTTCCAAAGAAATAGCAAGTTGCAACTGGTGAAAGCATCGCAAGAGCTAAACTTATAATCTGACTTATAGACCGTGAGAAATAAGTATAATTAAAATCCTGAGGAGGATTAAAAATCCAAAGGAAACACGACAATCCTAATATTAAAACGATAGGTGCAAGAAACTTCTTGAAATAGTATAATGGTATTCCCTGTAAAAGACCACCATTTCTTATAACATCAAACAGCCAGATTATAATCCAAGCTCCAGCTATAAAATATTTCACCCAATACGACACCATAACTCCATCGTATTTATATGTAAAAGCCACAGCCATACTAATTATATAAGCTAATTCCATCATCTACAATACCACCCCAACTCAGACTTCACTTATTTCTTTAACTATTTCGTCTAATCTATCCAAATAACAACGCATATCGAATTCCTGTGCTTTTTTCTTTGCATACATTCCCATTCTATCTTTTATTTCAGGATTTTCAATAAGATATGTAACTGCATTCGCTAAATTAATAGAAATATTATCGCCTCGCTCAATAAAAATAGCCGCATTTTTATCCGTATATTCCCTAATTCCTCCGCTCCCAGTAGTAATCACGGGTTTTCCAGCAGCCATAGCTTCTATAACCACAAGTCCTGCAGGTTCTTCCCAAATACTAGGTACAGCTGCCACATCAGCAAGTTGATAATATTTATAAAGCTCTTGATTTGGAATGTACCCTGTGAATGCTATCCTACCTTGAAACTTATTAATTTGTTGTAAAACTTCATCTTCATATTTTGTCTTTGATCTCTCTGCAAATTTTGCACTGCCAACAATAATTAATTTGACATTTTTATTTACTAAATAATTCAAGGATTTAATTAACTCTAAAACTCCTTTCTCTGGAATTATCCTGCCTGTGAATATTATGACAAAATCCTCTTCTTCTATCCCTAAGCTCATCATTAATTGTTTTTTTTCTGCCAAAGATGTTACTTTACAGAAATTTCCAACATTAATACAATTTTTCCATATCTTATAACTTTCAGCAGATCTCTGGCTTTTTTGAGCCCAATATTTTCCTACGAAATCACTTATGGACAGATAATAAGAAAAGTATCTATCAATGACTGGAATAGGTGTTATCATACCGTGAGCATGTATCAACACTTTATTTGCTGGTAATTTTTTTGAAAAATACTTTAACGAAAAAACCTCACCTGCCTGAAACAAAATCCAATCATACTTTTCAGGTTTGATTAATTCCACCATTCTCTTTCTTGCCAAATTATCAGGCAACGAAATCTTAAATATCTTTTTCACACCTCGGTAAAACAAATAATATACTTTTTCCAAAGTTAAGTTTGTTTTTACAAATACAAAATCCGAATATTTAAATTTTGTACTTTCTTTTTCAGCTAAAAAATCATATTCAGAAAAAACCGTAAAATGAAACATCGGTCTTTTCTCATTCTCTCGTATTAGTCCTTCTATAATAGTTTCAATTGCTCCCCCTCTTGTTGAAGGAACTGGAAGAACTGACGGGCATAAAATAGCAATATTCTGCATTTAAATTATTCTCACTTTCCCATGCTTCTTCGTTTATTAATTCCATATGACAATAAATACAACACAAATACCAATCTGTATTTCAATGCCACGTTAAAAATTCTATGTTTAAAAGGATTCTTTTTATAATTATACCGTTTCAGTATTATCCGAACCATTTCATCTTTACATATATTATCTATCAATGTACGCTTATCCTTTTCATTAGATGCCACAATTGCAAGTATTTGTGTTCTTACTCCCCCCAACAAACGTCTGTCCTCGCGTTCTGTATACATTTCCACATTAAGAAAGCGTCCTAAAGACTCCCGAATAGCATTTGAAAGAACTTTCTGTCTTTCAAATCTAGTACTGTCGTACACCTGCGATAGTGATTTCGGATTCATTCTGTAAAAATACAATGGATCAGCTATATATGTAACTCTTTCTGCTCGTCGAAGATAATCAATGTGATACATAATATCTTCACACATAATTTCTCGTTCGGACGGAAAGCGAATCGAATACTTCCTAATAATTTTCATCGAATATAGTGCATGCCAGACCGACATAAATAAGTTTGCATCTTCTTTATCATCTGGTCGACTGCCTACCATCTCAAGAAGAATTTTATCTATTATTTCACTCTTCTCAAACGTCTGATTATCATATGCTGCTGGAACTGCTATTTCACTTCCATCAGTATAAACTCTTGTTAATCCACAATAAACTGTATCTGATTCTGTTTCTTTTGCTACTGTTAATAATCGCTCTACCATATTAGACGAAATATAATCATCTGAATCAATATACATAACAAACTCACCAGACGCCAATTCTAAACCAGTATTTCTAGCAAACCCCAAACCTGCATTTTTTTTGTGTACAACTATGATCCGACCGTCTTTTTCCTTCCACTTCTCACACTTTTGATAACACGAATCGGTTGAACCATCATCAACAAGAAGAATTTCAAGATTTGAGTATGTCTGTTTAATTATACTTTCAATACACTTATCTAAATACTTTTCTACATTGTAAACTGGAACAATTATTGTCACTAATGGATTCATCTTTTACATCCTTTTCCTTTCGATAATGCGTTGATTATTTTCTCTTTTTTGATATAGAATTGTATTATCTGGAACTACTCCTCTCACTACAGTACCAGCAGCAATCACACAATTATCACCAATTATTGACCCTTTCAAAATAACAACATCAGCGCCACACCATACATTATTTCCTATTTTTATCGGTGCTGAAATAAATTCAGGATTGTTTGACCTAAAATTATGGTCGTGATCCACAATGACAAGATTATTTCCGAATTTACAATTATCTCCTATAATAACTGAATCAACACATGTGATAGAAGAATTAATATTAAAAAAGCAATGACTTCCTATATCAATTTTTCCATCAGGTACTACAATATGCAAACAACCTCTATTCTGATTATACGACCCCATCAAGACTTTTGCTGTTTTTCCTATATTAAACTTTACCTTTTCAAAAGTTTGAATCCAGCCGATTGTAAGTCTATTACCATATCTTACTTTTTTTCCCGCAATCAGAATTGCATTTTTCATATATATTAACGGATTTTTCACTTTATTATCCTTTCATAAGCAGCCTTCAAGAGCTTCAAATGTGCTTCTAACGAGTAGCCTCTCTTTACAATAGAAAGCGATTCTTCTGCTAATGCGTTTCTTTTTTCTTTGTTTGAAAGAATATCTTCTATTCCCATGCCCATTCTCGCCAAATCCCCTGGCTCACAGCAGTACCCGTTTTCTCCATCATGTACAATCTTAGGAATTCCTCCAACATTCGTGCTGACTATTGGCAAACCATAACCCATTGCATCCAATACCGACATTGGCATTCCCTCGTTGTAAGACGGCAAGAAGAACACATCCGCCTCTTTGAGTAGCTTATCCTTTGTTTTCCCTCTAACCCAGCCAGGAAAGACAACATTTTCTGCAACATTCTTCTCTTCAATTAGCTGCCTAATTGCTTTTTCATCTGTCTCTGTTCCAGCTCCAGCTAAAACAAATCTTACATTGGGAACGCTTTTTTTCACCTGTTCTATAACTGCCGGTATATCATAGCAACCTTTTCGTTTTCCCAGCTCGCCTAAGAATAAAACTGTATTATTACACTTTCTATTATTTCGCTCTACCAGGGCATCTTCGTGAAGAACGCTATAATTTTCTATAATAGTTATCCTTTCACTTGGAACGATTTGACTCAATCGTTCTTTCCATTCTTCCGAAAGCGCAATCAACATATTACATTTACTATATACTTTTCTAATCTTCTCTTTTTTACTTTCTGAAGCATTAACAAAGAACTCGTCAAAATCAGCACCATGAATATGATTGATAATCGGAACTTTTCGCCAAGATGCCATATAAATAAACGGCATTTTTCTATAAAAAGATGGACCAAATGATGAGTGAATATGAACTATATCAGGCTTGTGGAATAACAAAACACCTGCAAAATGAAAATATCCACAAATTCCTTTCAAAAGCTTGTCGAACTTGCTTCCATCTTTATATGATTCCACATAAGTTATCTCATAATCCTTTTCCAGTTGAGACCCCCGATATCCATTGACTACAGCTGCTATTCCACCTTTAACCATTCTATTTGGAACAACCATACATACTCTCTTCATCTCTATTTTCCCCTAATCATCGCATTCCAAATGAACTTAGTATTAGTACTCCAGTATCTCTTAAACAACCTCTTTGGATCTTGCATCAGTCGATACAGCCACTCCAGATTGCTCTTTTGCATCCACATAGGAGCACGCTTGATATTCTCAGCGTAATAGTCAAAACCAGCTCCGACACCAATCATCAGACCATCAATCTTGCCCTGATGAGCAGCCATCCATTTCTCCTGCTTAGGTGCACCAAGTCCAATCCATACAAAATCTGGCTTCGTTTCATTAATCCGCTTAATCACAGCCTTATCTTCTTCTTCGGTAAGCGGTCGAAAAGGCGGACTGTACATTCCAGCAATCTGAATTCCCGGATAATGATCTATCAGCTTCTGATATAGAAGTTCCAATGTTTCCTCTTTGCTGCCATAAAAATAATGCCGATATCCTTTTTCAGCTGAGACTTTAAATATTTCTCCCATCAAGCTTGGTCCCGTCGTTCTTTTCATTTTCTTATAACCACGCTTTTGTCCCATTGTAGATAGCGGTCCACCATCAGGAATTGCCATCAATCCACCATTTTGAATAGAACAATAATCAGGATTCTCATAACTGGTAACAGTTGTATGTACATTTGAAACACAGATATAATCGCCTTTTATATCGGCAATATTCTCTTCTAAGTATTTCAGCAACCATTCCATATTTATAGCTGCAATATTAACTCCCATTATGTTGCATGTAGGAATAAGGGATTTATCTACTCGTCTTTTATATTCATGAGCCATTCATAAATTCCTCCCTCTTTTGATAACTAAATTCTTAAGCTCTTTCATTTTCTCTTAGTATCTTTCAACAAGCAGTGTCTCCCATAGCCAGACCAAAAATTATCGTAATGCTTATCACTATATAAAACAAAACATATTACTTTAATATTCCGGTGTATTATCTGCAATTTTCCAATCTCTACTACATCATCCCATACCGCTTATGCCAGCCCCTATTTTTGCGCAAAAAAATTGGACAGAGAATTCTAAAACCAGAAATTTTATATAATTCCAGTTTTTTTCTCCTGTCCTAAGTAAATCTGCACTGTGCATGATTATAGCATGGCTTCGCCATCCACCCCATTTTTTGGAAAATGACATAGCTTCGCTATCTATCCCATACATAAAAAATGCGCCAGTTCATAATACGATATGTTGCAGAAACTTACAAACCACGAATCCTCGATGACTTTGCTCAAAACCGCTTTTTCAATGATTTTTCAATGAAAATTATATTTTTTCATTTTTTATTTTTATCCATTTGTAAGGTTAGAATATATTGATTAGATATGTTTACTAGAATGTTTACTAGAATATTTACTAGAGATATCTATATAAATATAAAACGAACCTCCAAATCATTCAACTCGTTCATTATATATTACACCAATCGACTAGTCAAGACTAAATTCTCTTTTTCCCCGAAAAGCACAAAACAATTCTATACTATTTTAGAATTATTTTGTACTCTTTTTTAACAAAAAAACGGAGATTTAGATTTGAAATTTTGTTAAATTTATCGTCTATTCTCCGTTTTTTCTGCTCAAAATCCCGAATATTTTCAAATAAAATTCCAAAAAATGCTTTATATTAGCAAAAATTTTCTATCGTAAATTTTGTTACCAATATTTTATCAGGAATTTTATCTCAAAGTTTCTATCGTGAATTTTATCTCAAATGAATGGATAACCTTATTCCTCAAATCCATTCGGATTGTTTTTCTGCCAGTTCCAGGAATCTCTACACATATCAACAATATCATACTTCGCCTTCCAGCCAAGAACTTTTTCGGCCTTTGTCGGGTCAGAATAGCAAGTGGCGATATCTCCTGCTCTTCTAGGTTTGATTACATATGGAATTTTCACTCCATTTGCATCTTCAAATGCCTTGACAACATCCAAAACGGAGTAGCCCTGTCCTGTTCCGAGATTAAATATCTCTAGTCCGCATTTTTCTTCAATCGCCTTCAATGCTTTTACATGACCGACTGCCAAATCTACGACATGGATATAGTCTCTCACGCCTGTTCCGTCTGGAGTATCGTAGTCATTGCCGAAGACGCCTAGTTCTTTTAACTTTCCAACGGCAACCTGTGTGACATAAGGCATTAAATTATTTGGGATACCGTTTGGATTCTCACCGATTAAGCCGCTCTTATGTGCGCCGATTGGATTAAAATATCGAAGTAAAACGATATTCCACTCTGGGTCCGCCTTTTGCATATCCATCATGATTTGCTCAAGCATCGATTTGGTCTGACCATATGGGTTTGTACACTGACCTTTTGGGCATTCCTCTGTGATAGGAATCACGGCTGGATTGCCGTAGACAGTTGCGGAGGAACTGAAAATGATGTTTTTACAATGATGTTTTCTCATCACATCAAGAAGAACTAATGTGCCGCTAATATTATTGTCATAATACTCCCATGGGAGCTGAACTGACTCACCGACTGCTTTTAATCCAGCGAAATGGATACAGCAGTCAAAACTATATTTGTCGAAAACATTTTCCAACCCTTCTCTGTCTCTGATGTCGACCTTGTAAAATGGAACTTCTTTTTTCGTGATAGTCTCTACTCTTTTTAGAGAAATCTCGCTGGAATTGACCAGGTTGTCCACAACTACAACCTCATGGCCATTATTTTGTAATTCAATAACTGTGTGAGAGCCTATATAACCTGCTCCTCCTGTGACTAAAATCTTCATATGCTTCTTATCTCCTCTCTTGATTGATATAATATAATTTCAGAGTGTGAATTTTTCAATCACACACTCATTTTTACCTTATTCTCTCCCGCAACACCTCAACCTTACATTCATGTCTCTTACTCTTATTTTCTTTGCTATAGGCAATTCCGACTGCAAGAATACGTCCTGTATACTCTGGATTTTCTCCGAACTTTCCCTCAAAGCGAAGTGCGTACTGGCGCTCTTTAATCTGTTGGATTGCCTCGTCTGCGGTGTGATTTACTTTTAATTCGATGATAATGCAGTCATCGCTTTTTACAAACGGATAAAAAATCAAGTCCACATATCCAACACCAGCCTTTTCCTCCCGTTCAATGCGATAGAAATCCAATGCCTTCAGATACACCCAACGAAGAATCGATGCTAGTTCTGCTTCATTGCTGTATGTTTGTAGTGGACTATGAGTATTATGGGCATACTCCATCAGCTCTGTCATAGTTTTTGTATCACCAGCTTTTGTCGCAGCAAGCATCCTGCCAGATTCCTTCGTCAGCTTATACACATTTCCAAGAGAAGGCTCCCTTTGCACCACTTCTGCAAACTTATCCATTAGTTCTTTGTTTGGGATAGAAACATACCCGTCTTTATAATTCAAAAAGCCATACACTACCATTGCAGAGAAAATCTCATCCTTTGTTTTCAACTCCATTGATGTAGCGGCATACTCTTGTACTTTCGATGGAACGGGATTATCTGCCACCATTGCAGCGATATCGTCTTTGACAGCATCTGTATTGGCACCAATATAATAAAAAATCTCATCATATGGTCCTGAGCTCGTCCAATAACTACGAAGTTGATTGTATGTTAATGCGCCAACTACAGAACGTGGATTATATAATTTTTTATTACCTGCCGTCTGATAGCCATCATACCATAATTCTAATCCCTCGCGGGTTATAACCGGCTCATTCTCTATCTCTACATATCTCTGGTACAAAATGTCAACCTCCTCGTCAGTGAAACCAAAGTAATCACTGTAGGCAGCTGTTGTCGCCATTGAAAATTCAAAAAACATATTCAGCTCCGAACCGCTGGAGTATTTTGCTATCGGTAAAATTCCCGTCATATATGCCATCTCCACATAAGCTTTGTCCTTTAAGAGATTACTGAGAAACTTTGTGAAACTTGCCTTATCCTTCCCTGTGGCAAAATCCTGATGATAAATATAATCCCACTCATCGAGTACAAAAATGAATTTCTCGCCATCACAGTATTCGTGAACTTTCGTCAATGCATCCCATAGGGCATCGTCTTTTTCTATCTCCGCATCAGAATATGCCTTTCGTAAATCCGCCACCAACCCCTTTTCAAATCGAGCAATATACTGTTGATAAGAGCTACATTCTCTCGGCATTTCATTAAACATAATATGTATCACATTATGTTTGTTCAGATGTGTCTCATACCAGTCATATTTTGATACTTTCAGGTTGCGAAAAATCCCACTACTATCCACACCCTTGCCGAAATAAGAAGCAATCATATTCGCCATAACCGTCTTTCCAAAGCGACGCGGTCTAGTAATTGCTATATACTTTGGTCTCTTGCCCCGATTAGAACCTAATGGTTCAGATGAATTCTCTTTCCATTCCACAATCGGCACAAGTTCTGCAAGTATCTCTGTCTTATCTACAAAATAGGTTGACGAATAATCCTCGCAAAATAAACTATACGCACTTCGACTATTTAAATAAATGCCCATTCTATCCTCACACTCCTTTCTCAGCTTTCGTAGCATGTTTTTCACACTAGGGGAAATTAGCTATGCCGATATCATCATAACATATAGATTGCTATCCAATCAAGGTATAAAATGAAACATTGACTGTCAACAGCCTTTATGCTAATCTCTATCATATGGGAATGAAAGAAGTTCTCCTTCACAAATATCTTCTCATTTTTCTGATAAAAATCCAAGTGAAATTTCCAATAATTCCGCTGCGACCTGATGATTCTTGATACGCATTAAATTATCCCAAACATCCACTTTTCCAAGAAGATTCATACCACCATGCCATACTAATTCATCGTCAATGACAGCGAACCGTTCTTCAACTTCTGCTTTTGTTACTACATTCATTCCTACTAGTTGCATTATTCTGATTAACTCATGGCATACATCCGAATTTCCATAAACAATCTCTTCTGGATCTGTTGTTATAATAGTTACCTTTACGCCTGCTTCCTGTCTTCTCTTCATCAGGAACAAGAATCGCTCAATCTTATCTTGTCTGATATCTGGGCTGGAAATTACCACCGTTTTTTCTGCCTCCACAATATCCTGCTCAAACTTTTCAGTGTAATTTCCAGAATCGAATATTGTATTTATCATCTGTTTAGACTGCAACTCTCCCGTCCATATTGAAAATCCTATTTTTTTATATGTTCTTAACCTTTTTGCATACATTTTATCAAAGAAACGGACATGCGAATCAATATAATCATACACATAAACGGCTTCTTTTCCAGCATAATCTCTATTCAATCTTCCTACATACTGCTCAAGGCGCCCTTCAAAAGACACAGGAGCTGCAAGCATTAATACATCCAGTCTTGGAAAATCAAAACCTTCTCCTATTTTCTGACCAGTTGCAACTAAAATTAATGATTCATTTTCAGGAATCTGCTTTAATCTTACTCGTATACCTGCATTCTCCTTATCGGAATTATCACCATATAAAAGAAATACATGATCTGCTTCGTCTTTTAAAGTATCATATAAAAGTTTTGCATGTTCCTTAAACCTCGTTAAAATTACTGGAGTTTGTTTTCTTGCAATACAAGTTATCGCATCGTTTACAATCATCTCATTTCGTACAAAGCTAGTACTAATCAAACTATATGCCTTATTGATATCATCCTTGCTTTCTGTATTATCAACTACTCTTGTATATCTCGGAATAAAATAATGTCCTATTCCCTGTTCCTTTGCCCTCTCCAATGCAGTATATCTATGTCTCAGTGGTCCCAGCAACATATAAATAATCCTGTCAAGGTTGTCACCACGTTTTGGTGTAGCTGAAACACCATACACATACTTTGCATTGATTTTCTGCAATAATTCCATAGATGTATTGGAAGCTGCGTGATGACATTCATCCATAATTACCATTCCATAAGAATTAATCCGTTCATTAAACTTTCCCCTGCTATACATAGAACCAACCATTGCAACATCTATGATACCCGTTAATGTATTTTTACTTCCGTGCAAAATTCCTATCACGCTGTCTCTCTTTTTCTTTCTTCCTGTTTTTGTTACATATTCCGGTGGTTCTTCTTTTATTTCCAAAAACTGATTCAGTTCATCAACCCACTGATTCAACAATTCTTTGCTTTGTAACAGGATAAGCGTATTTACTTTTCGCTGCGCAATAAGATAACTGCATACTACCGTCTTACCAAATGCGGTCGCCGCACTCAGAACACCATCTGAATGTGACACCAATTCTTCTGCTGCCAATTCTTGCTGTATTCGCAAATTTCCTTTAAAAGATACTCGGATTGGATGTCCTATTTCTCTCTGTTCAGAAACATCAACAGAAATTCCTGCCTTTTCACATTCTCGTAATATGCTTTCTCTCAATCCCCTTGGAACCTGTATATATCCGTCTATGTCTTTTCCTAAATACACAGCACTAAAATTATAGTAATTTGAATATCCAAGTCTTTTATTTTTATAAAACTCTGGATTATCAAATGCTGCAAGACTACGAATCTGATTTTGTATTCTTGGCATAAGGTTCAAAGTATCAATATAAACTCCATTACTCAATACCATATGCAACTTGCCCACAACATCAGCTTTAAAAAACTCGCACTTCTTTTTCCATGGTTTCGTTCTGACGTTCTTATTAATATTAACAAGCATTCTTTTGGCTTCTATTAATTCTCCCTGCCATTTCACCATGCATTGTTCGATGTCTTTTATATCCAGCTTTTTTGTTTTGTTAAAGAGAATATCCCATTGATCAGGATATGCATTCCAATTTTCATCTACAAAAGCACTATTTCCATTCTTAAGTGCCTGTCCTTGTAACGGCAATGCAATCAAATTACCTATACTGCTTGTCACATTCTGTGACGGATACATTCTGTCATAATAATGAAATGATTTCAGATTAATGGAAGTCGAACCTTTATCCAATAATAGAAATCCGAAATTTCTTGCCATTGTTGCTGGTATTGCCTTTTTAAAGAAAATCCATACATGTGCACCTTTTCCAGATCGTGATCTCTCAACTAAAGGTCTGATATTATTAAGTTCACATATTTTTCTTAGAGCATCTACTTCTTTATGCCACTCGCTATCCGTATTGGCGAAATCTGTAGCTTCCGCTCCTTTTTCGTGATTATCAAAATCAAATACAATAAATCTGCATGTACCATTTGGCAATAGAGGATATACACCGATTACATCTGAACCATCTTCTTTAAATCCCAACAAATGAGCAATTATTTTTTTAACATCCAGTCTTGTCCATTTGGTATTTTCACACTCACCGCAAAATACCTTCTCTTTACGTTGCTTAGGACAAAGCCTGTCATTCCAACGATTATCACATTGGGGAAAATAACCACCATTCTTGCCTCGTCTGGCATATACATCTTCTCTTCCCCAAAACATCGAAAAGAAACGTATTGCCATCTCTTCTGTAATATATGAAGGATTCACAATACGTTCCCCCTGATCTGGGTCATATTCTTCTGCATTTTCTATTTTTTCTTCGAAAAGATTTACCTCATCATATGGAATGCTTGCTTTCTTCAATTTGTCTTTTAATAATCTATTCTCATATTCAAGTATCCTAACCATCTTTCTCAATGAATCCACATCATATGCTTCTACGTTCACACCTGTCACCTACAATTCTTATTTCTTCGCAAAATATTATCTTCTCTTCATTGTCCTAACTAAATTTTATCATCCGTTCCAATTATATTCAATATTTGTCTCGAAGTTATCTTCGAATATTCCATACACAACTATATTTCTATGCCTTTCCATTACAATTATATTATCCATTATTTCACCTTTATGATAGCGTTGACTAACAGGGGCATTTATGGTAAGATGAGAACATAAAAAATGAGTTTTATACTACTGTGGATTGGAGGTGTCAACCAATGGTTAGGCAGACTGATATCGCACAAACGATAGATATGGTTGCTGATAAAGCGAAGTATGATGAATGTGCGAAGAAACTTTTGACTTATGAGTCAATTATTGCATGGATTTTGAAATCGTGTACAAAAGAATTTTCACAATACAGTGTGAAATTTATTGCAGAAAACTGTCTCAAAGAAAAACCAGAGATTTCTCAAAAAGCGGTGCATCAAGACCAGTTGGATAAGGATAAGCGATTGGATGGTGATAAGAGAGTAGATGGACTTAACGTAGAAGCGAGTTCCATTAAAGACCAAACCGTTTATTATGACATTCGTTTTAAAGCATGTATTCCAGGGAATGATAATCCCGTACAGCTTATCATTAATTTGGAGATTCAAGCCAATGATACCCCAGGCTATCCGTTGGTGACAAGGGGATTTTATTACTGTGCAAGGATGATTTCTGAGCAGTATGGTACCGTATTTACGGGCGAACAGTATGGTAAGTTGCAAAAAGTCTATTCTATATGGGTCTGCCCTGACCCTGCAAAGAAGCGAAGAAACGGAATTTTTAAATACCACACAGTCGAAGAGACGGTATACGGGACCTCTTACACGAATCCAAAGAGTTATGATTTGATGGAAGTAGTGATTCTGAATCTTGGAGATGCAAATAAAGAGAGCGAGTTAGAAATTCTGGATTTGCTGAACGTATTATTTTCGGCATCTACATCACCAGAAGAAAAAAAGAAAAGATTAAACGATGATTTTCATATAGCGATGACTGCAGAATTTGAAAGCGAGGTGCGAGATATGTGTAATTTAAGTAGTTCTCTTATGGATTATGCTATGCAACAAGGAATGGAGCGAGGAATGCAACAAGGAATCGAACGAGGAATGCAACAAGGAATCGAGCAAGGAATCGAGCAAGGAATCGAGCAAGGAATCGAGCAAGGAATCGAGCAAGGAATCGAGCAGGGCAAAATGAAAGAAAAAAAGGAAACTGCGCTTAATTTACATAATATGGGAATGAATGTGGATTTCATTGCAAAAGCTGTAAATGTAAGTGTTGATCTTATTAAGCAATGGCTCGGGTTGATTCCAGCATAATCTAAAACAAATTTTTAACCCATTAGGTAGCGATTTAACTGGCTAATTATTAGCCACATGGAAATCTATCTAATGGGTTTCTTATAATGTACCCTATAAGGTGGACATAGTAAGCTAAAGGGATTGCTTGAAATATTGATTACCGCTAGAGGAAATAATATATGATTGCCAGGTCTGAAATAACTAATGAAATCTCAAACTGTGTACACTTTGGAAAAAGGAACAAGTAGTGATTCCTCTATGTGGGTTATACAAAGCGGTAAATGCGAATTCCTCAAAGCAACCTTCTTCTAATTACTCAAGAAGCCGTTCTGGAGAAGTCGCCAAACAGCTTTTAACTGGATTTCATGGCTATCTCATTACCGATGCTTATAGCGGTTATGAGAAAATGGATCGAGTCGAACTGTCTCTGTTTTTCCCACCTGAGACAATATTTTAAAGAAAGTATCCCTCTCGATTCGAATGGAAAAGAGATTCCAGATTCGAAGGGTGCCGAGGGAAAAGCTTATATCGACCTTCTCTTCCAGCTTGAAAAGAAAATCAAGGATTTCTCTCTTGAGAAGAAGAAAGTGCAGCGTCAAGTTTATCTGCCTTGGTCAGAGGAAGTGCCCGAAAGATACAGATTAACGCAGAGAAATAAAAAGTGCCAAAAGTGCCTCAAGAAATAAGCTACTATGATAATACCACTTCGGTGGTATTTTTCATAGCTGCCTTTTTTTGAAGCCCTTACCGTTTTCTATTATAAAGTAGCTATGCTACTTTTAAATTGATAAACATTTCTTTTTACTTTTCTTTTCCAGTTTTCTTTCATAATAATATATCAATACCCCAAGCAAAAAAGAACTCAACACAGTAATAACAAGAGCTAATAGGTAACCTGTTGTATTCTTCAAATTCAAAAGAATTACATATCCGATATTTTGATGAATTAAATAACATGGATAGGATATCTCAGCAATCATTTGAAAACAGCCAGACGTCAGAAAAGGCAATTTCATATCTATACATAAAATAATCAAAACATAACTTACTAAAATTGAAATTGAAGCCACAATATTATAAAGTAAAAATATGTTAAAAATTGAATATAACGTACATAATAATATAATCACTTCTACGCAATTCTTCTTTGTGTTGTTTAAAAGCGCTTAAAATCACTCCTAATAGAAATAGATATAAATTACCACCACCCGATATAACTTGAAGTAGATATGATAATTTAGATGGCATTATAACTCTTCCAATTGGAAACCGAACCAACTGTGCAAACACAATCCATGCTAGTACCACATATGATATCCGAAGATTTGATTTTTTAGCCAAGCCAGCCAATAAGGTAAATAAAATAAGATATGTCAAATACCAATGTGCTGCATCTACATAATTAGTACCAATAAATCCATTGAGCAAGATAATATTTAAAAACAAATCTGTAACCGTAGATGTCCTTCCTGGTAATCCTATTAAAGTTGTAACCAAAAATATAAGAATGATGGCTGGCAAATATGGAATATATAATCTTCGAATTTTCCTTCTATAATAATGAAATAATGATTCATTTTTTATATTCTTATTTATAAACATAAGATAACCAGACAAAATAAAAAACAAACCAACTCCTATCGTTCCCCACTGCGAAAATAGTATTAGGTTATCTGTATTCACATACAATTCATTAAAACGATATATGTAATGGAATAGGACAATCATTACTACCCCAATAGCTCTCAATCCTTCTATTTGTCGATTTTTCATCTATTCTTCTCCTTACCTTTTTTGGAAGCACTTACCCTATATTGGCTATAAGAAAATAGAAATTCTCTCATTTTTTCTTATTGAGAAATATAGCTCTGGTTAATTCCAAAAAATCTTTTAATGTCCTAATTTCAAAAATGAAATTAACCATTAACACAATTATTGATATTATTACTAACATTATCCCTGCTTCTAAAATCAAAATTATATAATTATCGTCCTGTAAATATATCTGAGGGGATAATATATAAAATACAAAGAATAATATTGCATTAATTCCCCATCGTTTAAATGTAATTAATGGTGAACGTTTTAATATTTTTTTATTTGCAAATACTATACAATATATATTTCTATACAATAATCCTACAATCGTTCCTAAAATTGTTCCATATATTCCTAATTTAAACACCAAAATTATAGAAGCAATTAAATTAATCATTGCCTCTATAATAGAACTATTTTGTGTAGGCTTAAAATTTCCAGATATTACTATTGCATTATAACATTGAGAACGCATCACTGCAAATAATTTCATTATAATGAACAGTATAGCTAATTTATCGTCTAAATAATTTATATCTGTAATTCCTCTAGTATATAGTTTTAAAAAAGGCAATATGCATTTAAATGTTACCATAAATACAGAAAATGACATTGCCATATAAATTACTTCATAACAATCAAAACACTTTTTATATTTTTCTTTATTCTCTGCATATATTTGTCCAAATGCAAATGTTAAGCTATTATTTACATTTGCAATTACTCCCTCAATTACTCCAATTAAAGTATTGTATATTGTATATACACTTACAAGTTTTAAATCCTGACTAATTAATGTAATTATTAATATATCTGTATTATTAAAAATCAAATATGATATCTGATGTATTAATTGTGCATTGCGTTGTGATAACACATCAAAATTAGGGGATACAGAAAAATCAATCCATTTATAATTCCTATGCATATACCTATCAAGCAAAAAAACTCTAAGCAAAATAATCAAAAATTGCGAAAACTGAACTGCTATAATATTATATCCTAATATTAAAAAGATTATTTTCACAATATTAGTAATGATATTTAATACTAAATTAATATTCGTAGTAATATAATTTCTACCATCTGCACTTAATAAAACTGTATATTTATATTGCAAAAAGAAATTAATCGCTCCTCCCAGTCCAGAAAAAAGTACAATAAAAAATACTACTACTGCCGAAAGTTCAGTTTTAACAATAATAGGGTATAGAACAGACAATGCTATCACCGCTAATATATAATATTTTCCCATTTTTTTATAATATATATTAGCAGCAGCAAGTATATGATTACATGATTCTCTATCCCCATTAGCAATTGGCTTATATAGTGCTTGAACAGTAACTCCGCCTATTCCTGCCTCAAGTAAACTTATTATCGAAAAAAATTGTCCTACAGAAGAAAGAACTCCATTAGTCTCCGAACCATAACTTACTAAAAACAATCTTGGGATAATAATTCCTAATCCCAACGTAATAAGTTGACTTACACTTGCCCAAAAAATATTTTTAATGATTTTTTTCACTTTCATTATTACTTACTCCAAATTTTATCTCCATACCATTTATAAAAAATCTAATTTCTTTAAATCCAAAACCATAATAATTTCCTTTACAAAAAAATAAAATAGTAAATTAACAACAATTTTTGTTTCCAAATAAAATACGGATTGCTCAAAAACTCTTTAAAATGAAAAGAATATTCTTTTTTTATTTCTTTATATTTAATATTATCTTTCCCATATTTATAACCTATTTTTTTCATATCATTAATAAGAGTAAATGCAAAAGTTGTATCTAACCAATATAACGCCTCTTTCAATTCATGGTCAATAAAGAACTGTCTATTACTTCTATATGCATACAATAGATCTAAGCTTTTCTCATCAAAATCTCTATGTGTAATACTATTCCGATTTCCTTGAAAATAAAAATAACCTATCTTATCACAAAAAACATAAATATTTGCAATAAAAAAAACATGTGGCATTAATAATGTATCTTCATATATTCTTCCAACCTCAAAGCGTAAAGTATCAAATATGCTTCTCCTAAAAAGTTTATTCCATACAGCAATATTCCCTTCAATTTTATCCTGATGAATTCTTGGAAGCATATCTAGTCCACTCGACAAAATCACTTGCCCTTTTTCATCCTTTTCTTTTTCAATAATAGCTTCTTGCTCACTCTTCACTCTTTTTTTTCTAAATTCCACAATATCAGCATTATATTGTTCTTGAATTTTTAATGCATATTCATAAATATCATTTACAATCCAGTCATCACTATCAACAAACGCAATAAATTCTCCTGTTGCTATATCAATTCCAGTGTTTCGCGCATCAGATAATCCCCCATTTTCTTTATGTATTACTTTAATTCGTTTATCTCGCTTACCATACTCATCGCAAATCTGAGGACACCGATCTGGTGAACCATCATCAACAAGAATTAATTCAAAATCCGTAAAGGTTTGAGCAAGAATACTTTCTATACATCGACTCAAATATTGCTCTACTTTATAAACTGGTACTATAATGCTAATTTTGGGCATACATTTCTCTCCTCTTCGTTTTTAATATCATACAATAGAATATTCATGTATTAACCTACTTTTTAATATTATTCAGTACAATTAATCCCTTCTAAAAATATCTCTCGTATATATTTTGTATTGTACATCATCTAGGCAATTATCGTATCGATTCGCAATAATCGCCTGACTCTGTACCTTAAACTTATCCAAATCATTTACAATCTTACTTCCAAAAAAGGTTTCTCCATCTTGTAGAGTGGGTTCATAAATAATCACTATTGCTCCCTTTGCCTTAATTCGCTTCATAATACCTTGAATAGAACTCTGGCGGAAATTATCAGAATTGCTCTTCATAGTTAAACGATAAACACCTATAATAACTTCTTTTTCTTTTCCTTTATCCCAACTATCATTTGCCTCGTAAGCTCCTGCAATCTCCAAAACACGATTAGCAATAAAATCCTTTCTTGTTCTATTTGATTCCACGATAGCTCCGATTAAATTTTCTGGAACATCAGCATAATTCGCTAACAATTGCTTCGTATCCTTTGGTAAACAATATCCGCCATAACCAAACGACGGATTATTATAATGAGTACCGATACGCGGATCAAGACATACACCATCAATAATCTTTTGTGTATCCAACCCTTTCATTTCTGCATAAGTGTCTAATTCATTAAAATAGGAAACACGAAGTGCTAAATATGTATTAGCAAACAATTTGACAGCTTCAGCCTCAGTAAATCCCATAAACAATGTATCAATATCTTTCTTAATTGCTCCTTCTTGCAAAAGTTTTGCAAAAGTTTCTGCTGCTTTCATCAAACGAATATTCTCCACATCTGTTCCCACAATAATACGGCTAGGATACAAATTATCATAGAGTGCCTTAGACTCACGCAAAAACTCAGGACTAAATATAATATTATCACATTGGAATTGTTCCCTGACACTAGTCGTATATCCTACTGGAACAGTACTTTTAATAACCATAATAGCCTCTGGATTATACTCAATAACCAATTTGATTACCGCTTCAACCGCCGATGTGTCAAAGAAATTTTTCTTAGAATCATAATTCGTTGGTGCTGCAATAACTACAAAATCTGCGTCAGAATAAGCTTTTTTAGTATTCAATGTTGCAGTCAAATCTAACTTTTTTTCTATAAAATACTTTTCTATATATTCATCTTGAATCGGAGATTTTTTACTATTAATCAAATCTATCTTTTCAGGAATGATATCTACCACTTTCACTTCATGGTGCTGTGCCAAGAGCGTGGCAACTGAAAGCCCAACATACCCCGCACCAGCTACTGCAATTTTTAAATCTTCATATTCTCTCATATCTTTCTTGCCTTTCTAGATTATTACATATAAAATCCTGCATACCACGTTGCAAACTTCTTTAAACCATCTCTTAAACTTGTACATGGTTTAAATCCAAAGTCTTCCTCTAATGCCCTTATATCAGCATATGTTACAGATACATCTCCAGGCTGCATAGGAACAAGTTCCTTATGAGCTTCAAAATCATAATCTTCTGGCAAAATCTTTGCTGCAATTAATTCTTCCTGAAGAATCGTTACAAAATCGAGTAAATTCTCAGGATGATTATTTCCAATATTGTAAATTTTATAAGGAGGAATTGGCAATCCATCCTCTCCATCCATTTTTTCTGGTGCATGCCGCATCACTCGGATAACGCCTTCAACAATATCATCAATATATGTAAAATCACGTTTGCAATTACCATAATTAAAAATCTGAATTGTTTTTCCAGTTCTTAATTTATCCGTAAAACTAAAGTACGCCATATCTGGGCGTCCTGCAGGACCATACACGGTAAAGAAGCGTAAACCAGTAGACGGAATATTATAGAGTTTCGAGTAAGCATGAGCCATCAATTCGTTACTCTTCTTTGTAGCCGCATACAAAGACACTGGATTATCAACTTTGTCATCTGTGGAATATGGTATTTTCTTATTAGATCCATAAACACTAGAAGAAGAAGCATAAACTAAATGCTCTACTTCATTATGACGACAAGCTTCCAGAATATTATAAAATCCAATTAAATTAGTCTCAATATAAGCATCTGGATTTGTAATTGAATAGCGTACACCAGCCTGAGCTGCCAAATTCACAACTATTGTTGGATGATATTCATCAAAGATTTTTGTTATCAAAGCTTTATCTGCAATTGAGCCTTTGACAAATGTAAAAGATTTGATAGCAAGTAGAGCTTTAAGACGAGCTTCCTTGATTTTTACATCATAATAATCATTCATATTATCAATTCCAATTATCTTAATATCTTTGATATCTTGATAAAGCCGCTTAATAAGATTAGAACCAATAAACCCAGCAGCTCCTGTTACAATCACCGTCTTTCCCATTAAATCAATATTATAACTAACCATTTTTTATTTTCCTCTCAAATTTTGTACAACAGTTTAGAATTTTTAGACTTTTTTAATCCTAATAAACTGCTTTTATTACTTTTTTCCCCATAGTTGTAACATTTTTCTCACTCCCCACTGCATTCTATGTATCTCCAACTTACACATCATCCTCAAATGTATTGGAAGAAATTTATTATATTGACAAGCATTTCGAAAAAAATCATCTTCCAATACATTTTTTACAAGACTCGTATTATCTTGTTGTATCATTGCTCGGCAATAAAGAAAACTTTCATAAAGAAATTCATAATAAAACTCATCATAGTCAATTGCTATTCCCAAAACAGTATTTTCTTTTTCTAATTTTGTCCTAAATGCTTTACTCCGCTCATATCGATCTTTTTGAACAATATGCATTGTACTAGTTTTTACTTGTCGATAATGATATAAAGGTTTATTTATAAATCGAATTTTTTTTGCAACCTTTAAACAATCAAACACAAACCATGCATCTTCAGCACGAATCAAGTCAGTATCAAATTCAATTTTATTATTTTGGATTAAATTACTATCAAATAATTTATTCCAAACACTATATAGTCCATTATGATAGCGTCTGAAATATTGAGTCAGTAGACCTCTTTTTATTTCCTCCTGCCCTTTATATTCTTGTCTATATTCCATTTCCAATTTAAAATGCGTCTCTTCATTATCTATATAATACTCACACATCACAATATCTACCTTATGACTATAAGCCTCTTTATAAAGTGTAAAAAACATATCCGAATCAATATAATCATCTGAATCTACAAACCCAATATACTCACCATGAGCATACGAAATTCCAATATTTCTTGCTCTAGATGGACCTCCATTCTCTAGGTGAACAACGATAATATTTTCATAACGTTCTGCAAATCTATCACAAATTTCTCCACATCCATCGGGAGAACCATCATCTATCAATATAATCTCTAACTGTTTTAAAGTTTGTTCTAAAAGAGACTCTATGCAAGCAACTAAGTATTTTTCCGATTTATAAACTGGCACTATTACCGAGACTTTATAATCCATATATTACCTTCTTCCCTTCATCATCTTCTTTAAGTTAATTTTCAAATTCGTCATAAACATTAATAATTTTACTCTTCGTGTATTAAATGCCCATGCTTGTATTGTATTAATTGGATTTTTACTATATGAAATCTTTACATTTTTCAATACCCTACTCACATCTTCATCCATTATAATATTCTTGATTTTCTCTTCCCGTTCCTCATTAGATAAATGACAATCCAAATGATAATAATTTAAAGTTACAACACCAAAAATTCCTGATATAAACCTATTTTCAATATATTTTAAAACTCTCTTATCATTTAATTTCCAAGTATTATAGAACTCCATAAATTTATGGTAAACATCTTTAATTATCTCTTCTTTATTTAATAAATACCGTGAGCCTGCATTAGCATTTACATACAATACATAATGATAATATGCTTTAGAACATATATAAACATGATTCAATTTTAAATACAATTGCATATTAAATGGCTCATCCTGCTGAACTCTCTGATTTCCAAAATGAAAATTATTCTTCTTTATAAATGACAATCTGTAAAACTTATTCCATGCAAAACCATTTCCATGCTTTAACCATAACAAATATTGCACATACGCTTTCTTTAATTCCTCATTAGAATGAATTTCAATTTCTGGTAATGTGATCAATTCCTCTATATCCTCATTGCTATATCTTGCATAATAACCAAAGATAACTAAATCTACATTCCTCTTCTGCGCTATTTTTACGTTTTCTTCAATCAAATTAGTCTCTATCGAATCATCAACATCGAAAAAATATATAAATTCACCCTTTGCATTATCGATACCAACATTCCTTGCACTTCCTAATCCACCATTAGTTTTATGAAAAACCTTTACTCTTCTATCTCGCTTAGCAATTTCATCACATATCTTAGAGGTTCTATCTGTGGAACCATCATCTACTAAAATAATCTCAATATTTTTATAAGTTTGATTAAAAATAGAACTCATTCCATTTTCTAAAAATTTTTCCACATTATATGCCGCAACGGCTACTGTAACTAGTGGTTGCATATCATCATTCCTCCATAAATGCATAAATCTTCTCTATTTCTTCTCTATTTACATAATCCACTTGTTTTGTATTTTGACTTAACTTTATTTGTAATTTTTTATCATTAATTAAATCTATGATTCCTTGAACTGTTCCATGTATGTCCATTGGGACAATTATTCCATCAAAACCATCTTTTAACTGACTATGAGCTGTACTATAAGCTGTAATCACCACTGGCTTAGAAAATATTTGAGCCTCTCTAACAGCTATAGACTTTCCCTCATAGCGACTCGGTTGTATATAAATATCACACGCCTTAATATATGGATATGGATTTTCTTTTTTTCCAAGAATAATCACATAATCCTGCATACCCGCTTCTTCTATCTTTTTTCGAATCACAGCTTCTTCTCCACCGAAACCAATTAAATACCACTTTACATCAATTCCATTTTCTCTTATTTGCCTACAGATTTCTGGAATTTCCTCCATTTTTTTTGAATAAGAAAAACGACCAATTGTAAGGAGTTTAACACCTTTTGATGGCATCTCTTGTTCCACAGAAAAAGCATTTGTCAAGTCCTGCAAATATTTCATCGGTATGATATTTTCTATTACAACTATCCGTGATTTTAGCAAAGGAAATATTTTCAAAAAACTTTCTGTCACACTTTCTGAAATAGAAGCAATTGCATCATATCTATTCCACATTTCAAACTGTGATTCTTTATCAACTGCAATTACTGCATAGTCAGTATGTATCCACGCCATCTTCTTTTTAGCTTTTACCTTATCTGCCACAAAATAATGTGGTGTAAGAAAACTAATTGCTAAGTCATACTCTTTTTCACTTATTACTGGCATATATGGCAAAGTATATTTATGACTATACTCCAAAAATACATCATTATCACCAGCTAAATTTAACTGTTGTATGCGTTTTCTTGCTTTCCTTTTTCCCTGATAACGTCCCAAAGCAACACCAAATTGTCTTTTTTGCAAAACTTTCAAAAAAGGAATTGCAAGACAAGCATATTGTGATATCTCTGGTAATAAATTAATGTTATCTGGAATATATTTCATTAATTCTCCTGTATGACGCATAAGAAATAAATCTACTTCATATTCAGTTGTGTCTATCGTTTCCAATAATCCCAGTAACGCACGCTCCGCACCACCAAGCTCTAAAGCATGAGAAAAGATAAGTATTTTTTTCATATCATTGTCCTTTCAACTTATTTTGTATAGGATATTCTATCCATTGTAATACTATAGAAATACCCACCGTAATCCCTATCATAAATAGATAAATAAGAACTGGATATTTTGCAATATACACAAAGTCCTTAAACAAAACTGAATAAAAGAACATATGTATCAACCATATATTCGTGGAATGTTTTCCAAATAGAATATAATTTTGTAAAAATCTGTTCTTTGCAACACACTGCACCTATTAAATACTCAAACAATGTCATCCCAAACGGTCCAAACTTTACAAGAAACCAATTGCTATATACTATTTTAAAACGTATATAATAAGCTATACAGTAGATTCCAAAACCTAAGACTAACACAAAAATCGAAGAATACTTCTTTACTTCCTTCAATATTATAGGTGATATTAATACCAGTAAAATATATGCAAACATATACCACCATGCACCATTAAAAGAATTTTCTAGTGCTAATGCATTCATCATAAATTTAAATAGGCTTTCAGGCATAAAATTAGATTGACCCACAAGAATACTGACCACTGTAAAAACAATCAAAACTAACCAATAATTACATAATATGGATACTAATCCTTTTAATCTCCTTTTATAAAAATCATTTTGCTCATACTGCACCATATGACCATATCCACTACAAAAAGCAAATCCAAATACACAAAAATCACTTAATTGGCTAATATAAAAGCTTAATGGTACTCCTCCTACAAAAATAAGTGGGTTAAAAAGATTATTATAATTTTTGTTAAACAAATGTAACCAAACCATAGCAAGCACAGATAAACCTTGTATCATTTTCGTATCCTTTTTTGTTAATTCCATAATCTATTTATTCTCCTTCTTAAAGAAAGAAAAACCGTCCTCTCCAAAAATTCGATGTAATGGTCTTGTAATTTTACTTTTAATTTTCTGTTTTGAAGTCATCCACGACATTGAGTACCAATGTATCGAATGAGTATTAACAGTTACTTTCAGTTCTCCAGTATTATTATTCATCGGATTAAAAAACTCTTTAGGATAAATCGTTATTTCATCTATTTGTTGAATTCCTTTAATATCTCTCAAACCATATTTTTTCAACACCTTTGTGGTTTTTGCAACAACTGTCTCTGTGTTAATAGAACCATTTTCTCTAAAAAACAGTTGAGTAGAATAAAAATCAAGAATTTCCTTATATATCCTTAAACCTGAAGCAGCGGCTATCCCCAGCCCTGGAGCTACAGCTATCCCTAATCCTCTTTTTTCACAAATAACCGAACCATCTATCTCACATCCCATAAATGCACCACGCCTAAGAATATCATCAAAAGATTTTATTACCTCAACATCTGTATCAAAATATATTCCACCGTACTGATACAAAATATCAAATCGCGCATAATCACTCACAAATGCATACTTCTTGGCTTCATAAGCCTGTTTAGTATATAAGATCTTGTTCACATCATAATTATTTTCATTCCATTCAATAATCTTATAGTCTGGAAAAAATTTTTTCCACGAAGCAATACATTTTTTTGCAGAATTTGGTAGCGGATTTTTACCGAACCAACAATAATGAATTTTTTTGGGAATCATCTTTTCTTGTCCTTCCTTTCCCATTTTTATGTAACATCTCAACATGTTCTATAGTTTCATCAAAATAACTTTTAATATACACAATAATTAAAGCACAGTTGTAAATCCAATCAGCATAAAAAGTTATATCTTTTCCTTTATCTTTTACAGTATTGCTATTCAGAGTTGTTGTAACATTCATGCTAATTTTTTTAACTTCTTCCAATATTCTAAATTAAAAGAAATTTCTTTTGGATTTCTGGTGTAAAAAAATAAATAGTGAGTTTCCTTTTCACTTTTAGGAACTGTGATTATCATATAAAAGTATAACTTATCGTTAGCTACCAATGACTTTCTCCTTTATATTCATCAATTAAATACACCTAGAATATCACTGCCATAAAAAAACGCCCCTTGATGACACATTTGATAATAATAAAAAACAAAATAAATTATATAAAATCCCATCTTAATAATTGTGCGATTGCTACCTCTAATGGCTATATTAAGCAAATATGGATAAAGTAACATATTATACATATTTGTATATGTAGAAAATCTTACAACGTATAATCCACTTGTAAATGAGGCAAGTAAATTTAATAAACAATTTAATAATGACATATTTACACATAAATTAATCATTGGATCCTTAATATTATCTTTTTCCATAAAAGAAAGTATAACTGGCACCATTGCTATAAACACTCTCAAAATAGAGGAACCAGAATCAGAATTCATTGCACTAATAACATAATCATAACTAGTTCCTGTTGTAGTACTTTCTAATGAATTTAAAATTGGGTTTAAAAAAACTAATATTATAGTAAACAACCCAATAATAGAAACTTGTTTTTGAGACCAAGCTTGTCCTTGAACTAAAAAATACACTATAATCATCATATATGCCGAACTATGAAACTGAGCCATTATTATACATACAAGCAAATATTTTTTTAATTTCTTATCTCGAATAAAACCAGAAGCCCCAAATAGCATAACTGCTGCAAACCATTGTCTCATCATAGAGAAGTAGTTATAATAAAGTGTACTACAAAAAAAGAAGAAACAACAATCTAACAAAGATACAGCATTTTTTCTCAAAACATGTACAAATACAACTGACTCCAAAATTGCATACAATGCCAACCATAAATGATAGTCATTCGAAATAAGAATCTTAAATAAAATGTTTACAGCATCAAATGCCCAATCTTTCCCTATCGCTGCTGAAGAAACTTGTGTCCAAAAAGCTCCCCATGTACTTTCAAGATTTTGAAAAGAATAAATGTATGAAGAAGTATCATTTACATTCGTTCTCATTGCTGCAATAAAGGCAATGTATCCAAATACTATTATCCATGGAGTTCTTGTTATTTTAAACATATATCCATCTTGCATAGAATTAATTGTATATCTTCTAATATTTTGCTCATATAATCCACTAACCAAAAGCATAACAGCTAAAATCGAATAATTGATTAACATTCCACTACCTCAACACTATTTTTTTCTTATAATTTATATTCTTTGCTATATCTTTTCCTATGTATCCATCTATACAAAATCTCTGGCATAAAACACTTAAGTAACTCTATTACTATATTTCTCAAAACATATATATATTTATACCACGGCATATGAATCATTTTAAATCCATGATATAAAACATAACAACTATTAAATCTACCCTTTATGCTCCTTCTACAAAGTGCATTTCGATCGTCTCTCATTTTATAAAGAACTTCTGGTATGTTAGCTCCTTTATATCCTTTCGCATATATTTTAAACCATAAATCACAATCCTCCACTCTTAACAATTTGGGATTCTCTGTATATCTTCCAACTTCTTCAATAACAGATCTTCTAATCATACTCGCTGCATGGCAGAAAAACGGTGTATGTAAACAGAAATCTTGTTGAGTTGGTCTCTCAATTACTGATGTCTTTCCCCAATCTCCCTGTTCATCAAACATAGCCATTTGCGTACTAACAACTGCATATTCAGGATGTTCATCTAAAAACTTAATTTCTTTTTCCAATCTAGTCGGATCACAAATATCATCTCCATCCATACGAGCAATATAATCACCTTTTGCATATTCTAAACAATGATTTAGAGTATAATTTAGTCCCATATTCTTAAAGTTTTTTAATAAAATAAATCTTTCGGAATATAAATCAGCATATCTTTTAGCAATATCATAGGTATTGTCTATTGAACCGTCATCACATAATATAAATTCCCAATCTGAAAATGTCTGATTAAGTATCGAATTAATTGCCTCATCTAATGTATCAGCACAATTATAAATACCCATTATAACCGAAATTCGTGGTTCCACCATCATTTACTCCTTTTTATCTTTCAAGCTAAGATTTAATAATTCTATTTATTATTATCAATAAACTATATAATATTCCCGCAAATCTCCATTTTGCACATTTATAAAATAGTTTCCAATGTATAGGGAAATATTTATATTCCAACTGCCTATAAGCTTCACGATATCTTTCATCAGATAATATTCTTCGTATCATTCTAACTTTTTTTAACACAGTATAATTTGAAGAAACAATATTTAATCCTAATCCCAAAATACTAAGTGCAATTCGATTATAAAAAGCTGTTTCATATTCCTGTGGTAGTTGTTGTTCATTAATATATCCCTCCATCAAATCAAATAAATATTGCCATTGTGGAAATAATTTTTCCTTATAAGTAGAGGTAAGAGACAAAGTATTTGTCTTTCTATAATGATTAAAACATTGATCCAAATATACAGCACTTTCTATATTACCCAACGCATAAAGATTAAACAAAGCATCCTCCGTTCCTATCTTTTTTGTATCTACAAATCGTATATTTTTAATCTTCTCAGTTTTATATAATTTTCCCCATGCAGTTTCAATTGCATTCGCATACTCTGGATGAGCAAGTTCCTCTCCCAACAAACCACAAACTCGTCTATGAAGCTGACTATGTACAGCATTTCTATCAAAAAATTGTGCATCTTTCCAGAAGAATCTCTTTTCTTTTGATTGATTTTGAAATTCTCTAACATAGCCCCAGAATATTAAATCAATCTGTCCATTCTTTGTGGCATTCCAAGCGTATTGGCAAGTACTTAATTCTATCCAATCATCACTATCTACAAACATGATATATTTACCTATAGCATATTTTATGCCTGTATTTCTTGCTTCTGAAAGTCCTCGATTACTTTGGTTAATTGTTTTGATACGAAAATCAGTTTTTGCGTATTTTTCTAAAATTGCACTGCTACCATCACTTGATCCATCATTCACACAAATAATCTCGATATTTTTATATGTCTGATTTATTAAACTATCTAAGCACTGTGCTAAATATGATTCCACATTATAAACTGGCACAATAATGCTGATTATTTCTTCCATCAAACTTCCTCCAACCTCAACACCTTTAGTGTCTCTTTTACAACTTTCTCCTTATCAAATACATCTTCCATACGCTTTCTTCCTTCTAATCCCATCTCTTTTCTCCTCGCATAATCTATACTACAAAAATATCTCATTGCCTTATACAGACTCCCACTATCTTTTCTCTTACAGTAAAACCCTGTCTTTTTATGTATTACAGCTTCCTTACAACCATGAATATTACTCGTAATTACTGGTCTTCCCATCGCAGCACATTCCAGATTCGTATTCGCCATTCCTTCATGCCATGATGGAAGTACAAAGCAATGACATTTTTTTATAAATGGTCTGACATCTTTTTGATAACCATGATAGTAAAGCCATCCTTCTTTCTCATACTCTCTTATCTTACCTTCATAGTTTTCTTCATAGCTACCCAGCACATCAAGAGTACAGGAAATTCCCTCTGCCCGTAATCTTCTCATCGCCACGAATAACTCATCAATCCCTTTTTCTTTCATAACTCTGCCGATAAAGAGGAATCTTATTGTACCGTCATCTGCTGGATACTCGGCAACTTGATAATGTTTTAGATTAACTCCTGCACCGTTTAATAAACAGGTCTGTTTTGTCTTGACAATTCTTTCATTTATAAAAATCTGTTGATTTTCTTCATTTTCAAAAAAAACTGTCCTGGCTTTTTTTAGTCCAATCTTATACATGATTGTTACTAGTCTGCGCAATATTCCTTTTTTCTGAAACGCTGTTCCTAAACCAGTAATATTGACTGCATATGGAATTTTACAGAGTCGACAGGCAAATCCGCCATAAATATTAGGTTTAATTGTGTATGTAATAACAAGCTCTGGATTTTGTGTTTTTAATAATTTATAATAGCGAATGAATAAACCAAAATCTTTTACTGGATTGATTCCACGCCGCTCAAGTGGTATATTAATAAACGTACATCCCATCTTTTTTAGCGGTTCTACGAGTTCTCCATAGGGCAAAGATATCGAAACAGTATTCTTTTTTAATAGTTCTTCAATTAATTCCTTTCGGAACTGGTAAAGACCAATATCATTATTTGCTAAAATTAAAATTTTCATTTTATTTTCCCCGCTGGAATCCCTACATATGTTCCACTTTCATTTATATTTTTGGTGACGACGGCACCTGCGCCAATCATGCAATCTTGACAAATACTAATATTATTACTAACAATAGCACCGATTCCAAGCCATGTTCTATCTTGAATATACACAGTTCCAGCTAAATGACTCCCGACAGAAATATGGACAAAATCACCTATTTTGCAATCATGGTCAATCGAAGAACAGGTATTGATGATACAACCTTTTCCAATGGAACTATCTGAATTAATGACTACTCCAGCCATAACAACAGTACCCTTACCAATTATCACATTTTCTCCAATTACAGCGTCTGGATGGATAAGCACTGGGATAGAATATCCTTTATGCTCTAATTTTTCTTGAATCTTCTTGCGAATTTCCGTGTTGCCGATTGCCACTATCATATCGCAATGATATTTGTTTGTATCAGAGCATTTTCCTTTAACCAGATAGTTTCCACATTTTGTCAAGCTCTCGTTATCGTCTAGGAATACAATTTCCTCGTATCCATTTTTCTTTGCAATATCAGCTACTACTTTTCCATGACCACTGGCACCAAGAATCACTAATTGTTTCATAAGATACTATCTCCTTTGTCACTCTACTGTATTGACGTATTTTAGCATACTTCACTAGTTCTCCTTGGAAACAGATGTCCCCTTGAACTCTTCCATAGTCATAGATGTCTCTGAAGAAATGCCCTCTTTTTTTATAAATGCTTTCAAAACTGTCTCCAACACAATTTTCACATCCTGCCAAAATGTGATATGGTTGACGTACTGTACATCCATTTTAAATCTTTCTTCCCAAGTCACAGTATTTCTGCCATGTACCTGTGCATATCCAGATAAACCGGGACGAACTTCATGTCGTCTATGTTGTTCTTCGCTATAGAGTGGAAGATATTTTACGAGCAACGGTCTAGGTCCTATAATAGACATATCACCTCCCTATTAAGTCAAGTCCTTTTTCCTTGAAAATCAAGGATTTTTTCGAT
>JAUUSJ010000321.1 GCA_030841965.1 Blautia sp. | reverse complement strand
CACCCTGTAAAATCCATTGATTTCCTTTCGTTATATGAGAAGACAAATTTGTTTTCTTCTTATTTATAAATGGAAAGGAGTTTTGTGAAATGGGTTTTGCAAGAAAAGATGTGGAAGCTACTAAGAAAATGGAAAAGAAGTTTGTGAGATATCCAGAAGGTGCGGAGAAATATAGTTTAGGATTGACAAAATTTCAGGCGTTAGCAAAAGAGGCGAAAGCAGTATATAAAATTGATAAAGTAGCTTTAGTTAATTGTGAGATATTTGAAAAATATTTGGAAACATTCCGAGAGTATTAAAATTTTAGGAGAGAAAATAAGAGAGAAGAACTTCTATAGTTTTCTGCATTTTTAATTGACTTTATGTCATACAGAAAGTATAATGTTGGTATAGGAGGTATAAGAGCTGAAATGAAAAAGATGGGAAGACCAAAATCAGACAATGCAAAGAAGAAAGTATTAAGCATTCGTGTTCCTGATCAGCTATATTCCCAGATGCTTGCATACGCCGAACAACATAAAATGACTACAACGGATATTGTCCTAAAAGGGGTAGAGATACTTTTATCCGAGCAGAAAAAATAGTGAGTGCTTCTTTCTTAAGAGGAGGAAACTATTATGGCGAAAGTCAGAAAAGATTTGCGAGGAAGATCTTTACGCAAAGGAGAAGTACAAAGATCATCAGATAAAAGATACATGTACACCTATACAGATCCGATGGGCAGACGTAAATTTATATATGCTAACGATCTGGCAGAACTAAGAGAGAAAGAAGCTAAACTGATGAAGGATCAGTTGGACGGATTGGACCTCTATGTTGCTGGCAAGGCAAGTGTGAATGATACGTTTGATCGGTATATGTCCACGAAGTATAATTTGCGTGAATCTACAAAAAGTTCATATTTATATACGTACGATCATTATGTACGTGATACCTTTGGAAAAAAGCGGATTGCTGATATAAAGTATTCTGATGTATTGCAGTTTTATTATTATCTTCTTAATGAAGTAAAAATTTCATTAGGAACTTTAGATACTGTTCATTGTTTGCTTCATCCAACATTTCAGTTGGCAGTGCGGGATGAGATTATACGAAATAATCCTACTGATGGAGTAATGAAAGAAATCAGCAGAGAATCCGGGAAGAACAGAGGAATCAGACATGCATTGACAGTAGAGCAGCAAAGAGCATTTATGGAATATATTGCGAACCATCCGATATATTATCATTGGTGGCCTATGTTTACGGTGTTGCTTGGAACAGGATGTAGAATTGGTGAGGCATTAGGGCTTCGATGGCAAGACCTAGATTATGACAAAAGAACAATCAGTATCAATCACAGTTTGAGTTATTATCAAAAACCAGAAAGCAACAAAAGTGTATTGAGAATATCCAAACCCAAAACGGAAGCGGGAATTCGTACAATTCCAATGTTGGATATTGTGAAAGATGCTTTTGAAATGCTTTATGAAGAACAACTGGAAAATGGTTTTAATGAATCAGAAATTGATGGAATGTCAGGATTTATTTTTTGTAATCGTTTTGGAATGGTTCCAAATCCACAAACAGTCAATCATACGATTAAGCGTATAGCAAATAGTTATAATGCAGACGAAGTGGTGCGAGCTAAAAAAGAACGCAGAGATCCTATTATACTACCTAATTTTTCTTGCCATCATCTGAGACATACTTTTTGTACACGACTTTGCGAAAATGAAACAAATTTAAAAGTTATTCAATCCATTATGGGTCATAGAAACGTTGAAACAACGATGGACATTTATGCGGAAGCAACAGAAGAAAAGAAACAAGAATCATTCGAGAATTTAGCAGCAAAATTAGATATTTTTTGAGAAGTGCTTAGTA
>JAUUSJ010000117.1 GCA_030841965.1 Blautia sp. | reverse complement strand
AATCAGCGTATGTCGAAAAATCGTGGGAACGAACGTGTTTTTGGGGCATATACCTCTCTCCTCTCTCAGCGTCTCTTTATCCCTTTATCCCTTTATCTCTTTATCCCCTTGTCCCTTTATCTCATCATCTCTTCCCATTATTCTAATACCGCTCCCCATTATATCACTAAATTTGCGTCTGTCAAATTTTACGCTATTATCTCATTTGTTTTAGTTGGCAAATCAATTAAATATATGCTATACTATGATAGCTATTAAATTTTAAATTCAATCACTTCACCAATACAAGCTCATATACACAGAGCATCAGAAATTCTTTATAACAATGTTTGCAAAAACAACCATATACATTTAGATAGAAAACATCTTAGCAAAGGAGAATAAAGAAATGGACCAGAGTAAAATTAGAAATTTTTGTATTATTGCCCATATTGATCACGGAAAATCCACCCTAGCAGACCGAATTATTGAAAAAACCGGTCTTTTAACAGAGCGCGAGATGCAAGCGCAAGTTCTTGACAATATGGACCTTGAGAGAGAGCGAGGAATCACAATTAAATCCCAGGCCGTTCGTACCATTTATAAAGCCAAAAACGGCGAGGAGTATATTTTCAACTTGATTGATACCCCAGGACATGTGGACTTCAACTACGAGGTCTCAAGAAGCCTGGCCGCATGTGAGGGAGCTGTCCTAGTTGTGGATGCAGCTCAGGGAATTGAGGCGCAGACCCTGGCGAATGTATATCTGGCACTCGACCACGACCTTGAGGTTATGCCAGTTATCAATAAAATCGACCTTCCAAGTGCAGACCCTCAGCGAGTGATTCAAGAGATTGAAGATGTCATCGGAATCGAGGCGGAGGATGCCCCTTTGATTTCGGCCAAAGCTGGAATCAATATCGATGAGGTATTAGAGCAGATTATAGAGAAGATTCCAGCTCCGACAGGAGATGAGAATGCCCCTCTTCGGGCCCTTATCTTTGACAGTCTATACGACTCCTATAAGGGAGTTATTATCTTTGCCCGCATTATGGAGGGAAGTATCCGACAGGGAACAATGATGCATATGATGGCGACAGGTGCCAGAGCAGAGGTGGTTGAGGTTGGAACATTCGGAGCAGGACAATTCTTCCCATGTGAGGAATTATCCGCAGGTATGGTTGGCTATATTACCGCAAGCTTAAAAAATGTAAAAGATACCCGTGTCGGAGATACCGTAACCGATGCCAATAATATGTGCAGCGAGCCGCTTCCAGGATATAAAAAAGTAAATCCGATGGTATACTGTGGTCTTTATCCAGCCGACGGCGCCAAATATCCAGACCTTCGAGATGCGCTGGAGAAGCTTCAGCTAAATGACGCAGCTCTTCAGTTTGAGCCAGAGACATCGATTGCCCTTGGATTTGGTTTTCGCTGTGGATTTTTAGGGCTTTTGCATCTTGAGATTATTCAGGAGAGATTAGAGCGAGAGTATAATCTCGACTTAGTGACGACGGCACCGAGTGTAGTATATCGTGTACACAAAACAGACGGGACGATGTTTGAACTGACCAATCCTTCTAATCTTCCAGACCCATCTCAGATTGACTATATGGAAGAACCGATTGTCTCCGCAGAGATTATGGTCACGACGGAGTTTGTCGGTGCAATTATGAAGCTTTGTCAGGAGAGAAGGGGAACTTATATCAGTATGGAATATATGGAAGAGACGAGAGCGCTCCTAAAATACGACCTTCCACTTAATGAGATTATCTATGATTTCTTTGACGCTCTAAAATCAAGGTCCAGAGGGTATGCCTCCTTCGACTATGAGATGAAAGGATATGTACAGTCTGACCTTGTAAAGCTTGATATCTTAATTAACCGTGAGGAGGTCGATGCCCTATCCTTTATTGTGCATGCTCAGACTGCCTATGAGCGCGGCAGAAAGATGTGCGAGAAGCTAAAAGGTGAGATTCCAAGACATCTTTTTGAAATTCCAATTCAGGCAGCGATTGGAAGCAAAATCATTGCGAGAGAGACTGTAAAAGCGGTGAGAAAAGACGTTTTGGCAAAATGCTATGGCGGTGATATTACGAGAAAGAAAAAGCTGCTCGAAAAACAAAAGGAAGGAAAGAAGAGAATGCGTCAAGTTGGAAATGTAGAGATTCCACAAAAAGCATTCATGAGTGTGTTGAAGCTAGATGAAAACTAAAAAAGAATTAAGTCTCTATCTTCATATACCATTTTGTGTGAGAAAATGTATTTACTGTGATTTTTTATCTTTTGCGAGTGATGAGCAAACGAGAGCACAGTATGTAGATGCACTCTGTCAAGAAATAAATAGTTATAAGACATTTGGGAAGGAGTATCAAGTAAAAACCATTTTTATTGGGGGAGGTACTCCTTCTCTTTTAAGAGAGAGAGAAATGGAAAAAATCTTCACAGCAATCCATCATACATTTGATTTGACAAAATTAGAGGAGACGACGATAGAGGCAAATCCGGGAACTCTAACAAAAGAAAAATTAAGCTGCTATAAGACAATCGGAATCAATCGGTTAAGTATAGGACTTCAAAGTACAGAAGAAAAAGAACTCTCGATGCTTCGTCGAATCCACACCTACAGAGAGTTTTTAGAAGGATACGAGGAGGCGAGACGTCAGGGATTTCAAAATATAAATATCGATGTCATGATGGGACTTCCAAACCAGACAAAAGAGTCCTATTTCAATGGATTAGAAAAAATACTCGCGCTTTCTCCAGAGCATATCTCTTCCTACAGCTTGATTGTCGAGGAGAAAACGCCGTTATATGATAGAGAAGATTTGTTAAAATTATTGCCAGATGAAGATAACGAGCGGGAGATGTACGACCTCACAGGACAGCTACTGGAAAAAAACGGATATCACCGCTACGAAATATCGAATTATGCAAAACAAGGCTTTGCATGTAGACATAATATAGTATATTGGAGACAGAAAGAATATCTGGGGATAGGTCTTGGTGCTTCTTCTTATTTTCAGGGTGCAAGATTTAAAAATGAAGAAAATTTTTCTTCTTATCTAAAAACACCTTATATTCCAATCCAAAATCGTAAACAATATACTGTACTGAGTGATAAGGATAAAATGGAGGAATTTATGTATCTTGGACTTCGCATGACGGAGGGAATATCCAAAAAACAATTTGCAATGATATTTGGTAAGAGAATAGAAGAAGTATATGGAGAGGTACTCGAAAAATATGAGAGAATGAAATTGCTCGAAGAAAAAGGGGATAGAATATATTTTACCAAAAAAGGAGTGGATGTTTCAAACCAAGTTTTATGGGAGTTTCTTTTATGAAAAATTTCTCTAAAAATAAATTTCAAAAAAATTTTCAAAAAACTCTTGACAATAAGAAGCCAAAGTGCTATTTTAAGTATAAAGATGTTAGCACTCAATTAAACCGAGTGCTAATAAATGAAAAATCTCACGAAAGGATGTGAAAGCGTGGAGCTAACAGAGAGAAAGCAAAAGATTTTAAAGGCAATTGTATCAACTTATCTAGAGACAGGTGAGCCCGTCGGTTCTAGGACTATCTCAAAGTACACAGATTTAAAACTAAGCTCTGCGACAATCCGCAATGAGATGGCAGACTTAGAGGAGCTTGGATATATTCTACAGCCCCATACATCTGCTGGAAGGATTCCTTCCGATATGGGCTATCGATTTTTTGTCGATGAGCTGATGAGTGAAAAGGAGAGTGAAGTGGAAGAAAAGCAGGCCTTAATTGAGAGGGTGGACAGAATGGAAGTTCTCTTAAAGCAGGTTGCAAAGACATTGGCTAATAATACAAATTATACGACTCTCGTCACAGCACCCCAGTATAAGGAATCAACCATTAAATTCATTCAGATATCGCAGGTGGATGAAGGTCAGATATTGGCAGTCATTGTCATCGGAGCGAATATCATTAAAAATCATTTAATTCAGACAGATATCGAGCTGAGAAACGATGAGGTACTAAAGCTAAATCTCTTGCTTAATTCATTCTTACAGGGCTTAAGTCTTACAGATATTAATCTGGAGCTTATGTACACGATGAAGGTGCAGGCGGGAATTCACGCAGACCTCTTAGAACAGGTATTTATGGGAATTGTCGAGGCAATCCACGAGGTAGATGATGTTCAAATCTACACGGAGGGTGCATCTAATATGCTAAAGTATCCAGAGCTTGGCGACCGTAAGCGAGCCACTTTGTTATTAGAGAAGTTGGAGGACCCAGATTCCTTGGCGGAGCTTATCGATAAGACCTCTAATCAGAATCAGGATGAGGACGGCGACAAAAAAGTTCAAGTCTATATCGGAAGTGAGTCCAATATCCAAGATTTAAAAGACTGTAGTATTGTCACAGTTCCTTATGACCTTGGAAAGAGTGGAAGTGGTACAATCGGTATCATTGGTCCAAAGCGAATGGATTATAAGAAAGTAGTAAAGACCTTACAAAATTTGACCGAAGAATTAGATGTCATTTTTGGCAATGATAAAAAGTAAAGTTTCTTAATATATAGAAAGGTGGAGTTGTGAAAGTGGAAGAAAAAAATATAGATATGAGCGAGATCAAAGAAGAGCAAGAAGAAAAGGAAGGTTTAGAGCCAGAAGCTAAGGCGGAGGCAGAAGAACAAGAAAAAGCAGAAGAGTCTTTGGAGGATGCCCAAGAACAGGACGATAAGAAAAGCTTTTTTAAGAAAAAAGGCAAATCAGCGAAGGCATTAGAAATTGAGCTTAAAAAAGCAAAAGAAGAGTCCGAGGAGTATAAGGACCGTTATCAGAGATTGATGGCTGAGTTTGAGAATGCGAGAAAGAGGAATGCCAAGGAGACCAGTCGTATGTACGATATGGGAGCCAAGGATATTTTAGAAAAGCTTTTGCCAGTTGTAGATAATTTTGAGCGAGGCTTAGCCACAGCGACTGACGAGGAGAGGGAAACTCCTTTTGTACAGGGAATTGATAAGATATACAAACAGCTGATGACCGTCTTAGAAGATGTCGGTGTGACAGCGATAGACGCCGAGGGAAAGGAATTTAATCCAGATTTTCACAATGCTGTGATGCATGTGGAGAATGAAGAGCTCGGTGAGAATATCGTGGCGGCAGAGCTTCAAAAAGGATATATGTATAAAGATATGGTGCTTCGCCACAGTATGGTGACAGTTGCCAATTAGGAAAAATACGTAGGAAGAAAAACTTCCGATTTATCATATAGAGAGTATGAAGGTTAGATACTTTCATACATAGTGAGAGCTTAAGCGAGAGCAAAAGCCCTCACATTTGGCGAAAGCCAGTAAAAGTAGTAAATAAAGATAAACAAATAGATTTTAGGAGGAATTATTATGGGAAAAATAATAGGTATTGACTTAGGAACAACAAACTCATGTGTAGCAGTTATGGAAGGTGGTAAACCGGTTGTTATCACAAACGCAGAGGGCGCAAGAACAACTCCATCTGTAGTAGCATTTACAAAGACAGGGGAGAGAGTAATAGGTGAGCCAGCAAAACGTCAGGCAGTTACAAATGCAGACAAAACTATTTCTTCTATCAAGAGACATATGGGAACTGATTATAAAGTAGATATCGATGGAAAGAAATACTCTCCACAGGAGATTTCCGCGATGGTATTACAAAAATTAAAATCTGACGCAGAGAATTATCTCGGAGAGAAAGTAACAGAGGCAGTTATCACAGTTCCTGCTTACTTCAACGATGCACAGAGACAGGCGACAAAGGATGCAGGTAAAATCGCAGGCTTGGATGTAAAACGTATCATCAACGAGCCAACAGCGGCAGCTCTATCTTATGGTCTTGACAATGAGAGTGAGCAGAGAATTATGGTATATGACTTAGGTGGTGGTACATTTGATGTATCTATCATCGAGATTGGTGAGGGAGTTATCGAAGTATTATCTACAGCCGGTGATAATAGATTAGGTGGAGATGACTTTGATAATATCATTACAAACTATATGCTTGATGAGTTCAAGAAGGCAGAGGGTGTTGACTTATCCAACGATAAGATGGCAATGCAGAGATTGAAAGAAGCAGCAGAGAAGGCAAAGAAAGAGCTTTCTAGCAGCACAACAACCAATATCAACCTTCCATTTATCACAGCGACAGCAGAGGGACCAAAGCATTTGGATATGAACCTCACAAGAGCAAAATTTGACGAGTTGACATCTAATTTAGTTGAGAGAACAGCAGGACCTGTAAAGAATGCTTTATCTGACGCAGGACTTAGCGCTTCTGACCTTAGCAAAGTATTGTTAGTTGGTGGTTCTACACGTATCCCAGCTGTACAGGATAAGGTAAAACAGTTGACAGGAAAAGACCCATTTAAGGGTATTAACCCAGATGAATGTGTAGCTATCGGTGCTAGTATCCAGGGTGGTAAATTAGCAGGCGATACAAGCGCAGGTGATATCTTATTATTGGATGTAACACCACTTTCCTTATCAATTGAGACAATGGGTGGTGTGGCTACAAGATTGATTGAGAGAAATACAACAATCCCTACAAAGAAGAGCCAAATCTTCTCCACAGCAGAGGATAATCAGACAGCCGTAGATATTCATGTAGTACAGGGTGAGAGACAGTTTGCAAGAGATAATAAGACATTAGGTCAGTTTAGATTAGACGGTATCCCACCAGCAAGAAGAGGTATCCCTCAGATTGAGGTTACATTCGATATTGATGCAAACGGTATCGTAAATGTATCTGCGAAAGATTTAGGAACAGGAAAAGAACAGCATATCACAATTACTGCTGGTTCTAATATGTCTGACGCCGATATCGAGAAGGCTGTAAAAGAGGCAGCTCAGTATGAGGCAGAGGATAAGAAGAGAAAAGAGGCAATTGAGGCTAGAAACGATGCAGATTCTATGGTATTCCAGACAGAGAAGGCTCTTGAGGAAGCTGGAGACAAGATTGATGCAGGCGATAAGGCTAAGGTAGAAGCTGATATTCAAGAATTAAAAGATATTCTTGCAAAATCCACACCAGAGTCCATGACAGATGCTGATGTAGAGGAAATCAAGAATGCAAAAGAGAAGATGATGCAAGATGCTCAGAGCTTATTCCAGAAGTTATATGAGCAGGCTCAGGCAGCAGGTGCAGGTGCTACAGGCGCAGGTCCAGATATGGGCGGTGCTTCTGGAAATAATACAAATTACAATCAGGATGATGTGGTAGATGCTGATTATAAAGAAGTTTAATTCTTGATTTATAGAGAAAATCGTGCTATGATACAAAGCGATAATGCGATTTCACTCGAGTAAACTAATTTGTCTGCCACGCAGACAGTGACAAAAGTTTGAATAGTGAAAAGAACAAGGGTGGCGCAGCGACTGCAAGGTGGGAACTGTGTCACCCATCCGTGCGTTATATAAAGATGTACTCTCGAAATTTTTCTCGTATCTGTTTTTGGGCTATTTTTGCCTTGCATAAAAATTTAGAGAGTATCGAAAGTTTTGAAGAAAGGTGAGAAAGTATGGCAAGTAAAAGGGATTATTACGAGGTACTGGGTGTTCAAAAGGGAGCATCTGACGCTGAGATAAAAAGGGCGTATCGTAAGGTGGCAAAGAAATATCACCCTGATGCCAACCCAGGAGATAAAGAAGCAGAAGAGAAATTCAAAGAGGCAGCAGAAGCCTATGAGGTGCTTAGTGACCCAGATAAGAGGAGCAAATACGACCAGTTCGGTCATGCGGCATTTGAGCAGGGCGGCGGCGGAGCAGGCGGCTTTGGCGGTTTTGATTTTAATAGTGGAGATATGGGAGATATCTTTGGAGATATTTTTGGAGATTTCTTTGGCGGTGGCTCAAGAAGCAGATCTTCGAATAACGGTCCAATGAAGGGCGCAAACTTAAGAGCCAGCGTTCGTATTACATTTGAGGAGGCAGTATTTGGCTGTGAAAAAGAATTAGATATTACTCTAAAGGATGAATGTGGAACTTGTCACACAACAGGAGCAAAACCTGGCACAGCACCAGAGACTTGTCCAAAATGTGGAGGTAAAGGTCAGGTAGTCTATACACAGCAGTCGATGTTTGGAATGGTGAGAAATGTCCAGACTTGTCCAGATTGTAACGGAACAGGACAGATTATCAAAGAGAAGTGTCCAGATTGTCACGGCGAGGGATATATTAAGAGAAGAAGAAAGATTAAAGTCAATATTCCAGCAGGTATCGACAATGGTCAGAGTGTTCGTATCTCAGGAAAGGGTGAGCCAGGAAAGAACGGCGGTCCAAGAGGTGATTTGTTAGTAAATGTAGTAGTAAGCAGACATCCTAAATTCCAGAGACAGGAGTATGATTTATATTCCACACAGCCAATTGATTTTGTGGACGCAGCACTCGGTGCAACCGTTAAGATTGATACTATCGATGGACCTTATGATTATACGATTAAGCCGGGAACACAGACGGATACAAAGATTCGACTCAATAAAAAGGGTGTTCCAACACTCCGAAATAAAAATATCCGAGGCGACCACTATGTGACATTGGTTGTAAAAGTTCCAAAGAACTTAAATGAAAAGCAAAAGCAGGCGTTGAAAAACTTTAAGGCGGCTATGAATGGAGAAGATATTGATATCAATCCTAATTCTGATTATAATGCCGACACAAAAGAGCGTCAGACCAATCAAGAGGGCGAGAAAAAAGAAGGCGAGAAAAAAGAAGGCAAGAAGAAAAATCTTTGGGAGAAATTAAAAGATAGCTTGGAATAATGGAGAGTAATGGATGGAATGGACAAAGATAATTATTGATACGACCGTGGAGGCAGTGGATAGTATTACGTGGTTTTTGGGAGAGATGGAAATCTACAGTGTGGAGATAGAAGATCATCTCCCTCTCACCGAGGAGGAGCGAAGAGAGATGTACGTCGATTTGCTTCCAGACGAGATAGCTCCAAATGACGGCAGAGCGAAAGTAAGCTTTTACTTAGAAGATGAGACGATTTTGGATGAGACGATAGAAAAGGTGAGAGAGGAGCTTACAAAACTCAGTGAATACATGGATATTGGAAGTGGCGAGATTACAATCGACAGCACAAAAGAAGAGGACTGGGTGAATAACTGGAAGCAGTATTTTAAGCCTTTCTATGTGGATGAACATATTATGGTGAAACCTACATGGGAGGTAGTGGAAGATTTGCCAGAGGAAGACTTGGTAGTAGAAATCGACCCAGGAACGGCTTTTGGAACAGGCTCGCATGAGACGACAAAACTCTGTATGCGACAGCTGAAAAAATACGTAAAAGACGATACTGTACTACTTGATGTGGGATGTGGAAGCGCAATCTTATCTATTTTGGGGCTAAAGCTTGGAGCAAGATACGCAGTGGATACAGATATTGACCCGAATGCAGTCCGCGCAGCGAATGAGAACTTTGAGGTGAATCATTTAGCGAAGGAGCAGTATGAGGTTTTGCTTGGAAATATATTAGAAGACGAGCAGATGAGGGAAGGACTTGGAAGGGAAAGATATGATATTGTAGTCGCTAATATTTTGGCGGATGTCATTATTCCACTCTCATCTTTAGTGCCACAATTTTTAAAGAAGGATGGCGTCTTTATCTCTTCTGGTATTATCAATACAAAGGAAGAGGATGTAAAACAGGCAATTTTGGACGCAGATATGGATATTATAGAAGTTTCTCATATGGGTGATTGGGTTAGTATCACGGCAAAGAGAAGAGAGGTATAATTGCCGCGGAGGAAGAGATGTATCATTTTTTTGTGACAAAAGAACAGACAGCGGGAGATAGGATAGAGATTACTGGTGATGATGTCAATCATATGAAAAATGTGCTCAGAATGAAGATTGGAGAGCAGGTGACAGTCAGTGACGGCTGTGATAGGGAATATTTATGTCATATCGAGGAGATATTTGACGACCATATCGAGCTTAAAATTGAGGATATTTTTGGAGTGACAAATGAGCTTCCATCTGAGATTGTTCTTTTTCAGGGGCTTCCAAAAGGCGATAAGATGGAGCTGATTATTCAAAAAGCGGTGGAGCTTGGAGCAGCGAGGATTGTCCCTGTTATGACAAGCCGCACAATTGTCAAGTGGGATGCGAAAAAGGCAAAGAAAAAGATTGAGAGATATAATACAATCGCAAAAACTGCCGCAAAACAGGCAAAACGCTCTGTCATTCCAGTTGTGGAAGAGGTAGTGAGTTTTAAAAAGGCATGTGAGATGGCAAGCGAGCTATCTGCCAATCTGATTCCATATGAGAATGCAAAGGGAATGAGCGCCGCGAGAAAAGCAATCGCTGATATAAAAGGAAAGCAGTCTATCGGGATTTTCATCGGACCAGAAGGTGGATTTGAGGAAAGGGAAGTTGAGCAGGCGGTGGCAGTTGGAGCGATTCCGATTACTCTCGGAAAGAGAATCTTGAGAACAGAGACGGCAGGGATGGCAGTGCTTTCTATCTTGATGTTTTTGCTTGAGACGGAGGATTGACATCGATACGAATATGGCTGTCAGCGCAGATAGGAGAAAGGATGTCAGATATCATAATAGATGAAATTTGACTACTATGAAGATGTAGATATAATATAGTTAGAAAGATACGGAAGGAAAGAATATGGCTGGATCAATATTAGGGAATCTTTTTCGCATTTCTACCTGGGGCGAGACGCATGGAAGAGGCGTTGGCGTCGTGGTGGATGGATGTCCAGCAGGGCTTAGTCTTTGCGAGGAAGATATACAAGTATTTTTAGATAGAAGAAAACCAGGACAGTCCAGATTTACGACTCAGAGAAAGGAAGACGACCAGGTTGAGATTTTATCGGGTGTGTTTGAGGGAAAGACGACGGGAACGCCGATTTCTCTTATTGTGTTCAATAAAGACCAGAGGTCGAGAGATTATAGCGCAATTAAGGACTGTTTTCGCCCAGGACATGCGGACTATACATTTTATGAAAAATACGGATTTCGAGATTATAGAGGCGGCGGTCGCTCCTCGGGAAGAGAGACGACGGCGAGAGTGGCAGCAGGTGCCATCGCATCGAAGATTTTATCTGAGCTTGGAATCAAGGTGAATGCGTACACAAAATCAATCGGTACAGTGAAGATTGACGACAGTCGTTTTTGCCTAGAGGATAGAAATCATAACGCATTTTATATGCCTGATATGGAGGCCGCAAAAGAGGCAGAGGCTTATGTTCAAAAGAGAATGAAAGAGCAAGATTCTGTCGGCGGTGTGGTCGAATGTCGTGTGGACGGTTTGATGGTGGGACTTGGAGAACCAGTTTTTGAGAAGATATCGGCTAATCTTGCAAAGGCAGTATGCTCTATCGGGGCAGTGAAGGGCTTTGAGATTGGAGATGGCTTTGACGTGACAACGGCAGCTGGAAGCCAGAATAACGATAATTTTGTGAGTGAAAATGGAAAGATTCAAAAAATGACAAATCATTCTGGCGGTGTACTCGGCGGCATGACCGATGGAGATACTCTGATTTTTCGAGCTGCTTTTAAACCGACTCCATCCATTAGTCAGACGCAAAAGACGGTTAATACAGATGGAGAGAATATTGAGATTGCAATCAAAGGACGTCATGACCCGATTATCGTGCCAAGAGCCGTTGTTGTCGTGGAGTCTATGGCGGCTATCACGATTGTCGATATGCTTTTTATGAATATGACGGCAAAGATGGAGCAGATTAAGAAATTTTACCTTAAGTAAGAAAATAAATATTGGAGAATGCTATGTATCAATTGTTAAATCGAGATGGAAGAGCGAAGAGAGGTCGCTTTACGACTGTTCACGGTGTAATTGAGACGCCAGTTTTTATGAATGTCGGTACAGTGGGTGCGATTAAAGGTGCAGTCAGTACAGATGATTTAAAAACGATAGGAACACAGGTAGAACTCTCAAATACTTACCATCTCCACGTAAGAACAGGAGACAAACTGATTAAGCAGTTTGGTGGTCTTCATAAATTTATGGTTTGGGACCGCCCAATCTTGACAGATTCCGGTGGATTTCAAGTATTTTCCCTTGCAGGGCTTAGAAAGATTAAGGAAGAAGGGGTGTATTTTCAGTCTCATATCGATGGTCATAAGATTTTTATGGGACCAGAGGAGAGTATGCAGATTCAGTCAAATCTTGGGTCCACGATTGCGATGGCGTTTGACGAATGTCCACCTCATCCAGCGACGAGAGAGTATATGCAAAATTCCGTGGACCGTACTACGAGATGGCTTGAGAGATGCAAAAAAGAGATGGCGAGATTAAATAGTCTCGAGGATACTATTAATCCACATCAGATGCTTTTTGGAATCAATCAAGGTGGAACGTTTGAGGATATTCGTATTGAACATGCGAAGAGGATTAGCGAGTTGGATTTAGACGGCTATGCACTCGGCGGTCTGGCGGTCGGGGAATCTCACGAGGAAATGTACCGCATTTTGGATGAGACCGTTCCGTATTTGCCACTGGAAAAACCGACGTACTTGATGGGAGTTGGCACTCCAGCGAATATTTTGGAGTCGGTAGATAGAGGTGTTGATTTCTTTGACTGTGTCTATCCGTCGAGAAATGGGCGACACGGCCATGTGTATACGAATCATGGGAAGATTAATTTATTTAATAAAAAGTATGAATTAGATGCCTCACCGATTGAGGAGGGATGTCACTGCCCGGCATGTCGTTCTTATAGCAGGGCTTATATTAGACATTTATTAAAAGCAAAAGAAATGTTAGGAATGCGACTTTGTGTCTTGCATAATCTCTATTTTTATAATACAATGATGGAAGAGATTCGAGAGGCTATTGAGCAAAATCGCTATAAAGAGTATAAGAAGAAGAAACTAGAAGGGTTTATGAATAATAAATAAGTGAAGTATATTCTGGAGGACAGAGTGGGAAGATATTTCTCGTACTATATTTCTGTCCTAGGAGAGTGAGGGTTTAGAGAGCCTTTCAATCAAGAAACAGATTACAATGATATGCCAAAAGCCCACTTTTTAAGGTGCGGGATGGATGCGTATCATTGTAAAAATAACAAAAATATGGAGGTTTTATTATGCTATTATCACAGGGAGGCGGATCTTCTTTAGTCATGATTGTACTGTATATCGTAGTATTTGGTGCGATTATGTATTTTATGTTAGTTCGTCCACAGAAAAAACAGGAAAAAGAGATGGCTGCATTGCATTCATCGATGCGTCCTGGCGACAGTGTTTTGACGACAAGTGGATTTTATGGCGTGATTTTGGACGTTATGGATGATACGGTGATTGTCGAGTTTGGTAGTAATAAAAACTGCAGAATCCCAATGCAGAAATCTGCGATTGCAGCAGTTGAGAAGCCAAGCTTGGAGAAGACTGAGGAAGAAGAGTAGATGATTTAGACAAACAGATTTGGACAAACAGTTTGGTTTAAGTGGAAAATGAGTCAGCACGAAGGTGTTGGCTCTTTTTTGGGTGGGGGAACAGGGAACAGACGCCAAGAGAGTCCGTCGATATGTCCTCAAAAAACACGTTCGTTCCCACGGTTTTTCGACATACGCTGATTTTTGTCGCTTCCC
>JAUUSJ010000116.1 GCA_030841965.1 Blautia sp. | reverse complement strand
GGTTTGAAGCATAGAAAAACCTGGCTTTCGCCGAGACTTTGTCTACAGTCTGAAGGGATGCTATATCAGCATCCCTTTTTATGTTTATTCTAAATTTTCACATACATATGGTATCCAATACACAGCCAAGAGAACAAACAAGGATATCCTTGTTTGTTCTCTTGGCGTCTCTCCCCACACGTCCATTCCCCTATTCTAAACTCTTAAAATACTGTCTCAACTTATCAAGCGCCTTCACCGTCGTCACAATCTCCTCATCTGTCAATCTCTCAAGCATATGATCTATCATCTGCTGATGAAATCTCTCATGATGATAATACGCCCTCTTCCCCTTCTCTGACAGAGAAATCAAAACAACCCTTCTATCTTTCTCTCCTCTTTTTCTACATACATATCCCTTTTTCACCAAGCTATTAATCGCCGTTGTAAGTGTTCCGACTGTAATTTTTAAGTCCTTCGCAATCGAGGACATATTTCTCGCAGTTTTCACACCAATCGCCTCGATAATATGCATATCATTATTCGTAATATCTTGAAACTCCGGCGTGATGACTTCCTTCGCTTCAAGCTTCATAATATCGTTAAACAGGTCAACTAAAATCGCATTTACCGTCTCTTGATGCTTCATCCTAACCTCACCAAATCTTTCTACTCATATACACGAATGAGAGAATTAATCTGTTTCACCATTGACATTCCCTCAAAGATAATCATTGCATCTTTTATATTTTTCTCAAATGCCAAATCTGTAATAACAACAAGTTCCGCATAGCCGTCTTTTCTGACCTTTTGTACAACCTTAGCGATGCTGACTTTATTATTGCCGAGAACACTCGCCACCGTGGCAAGCACTCCCGCTCTGTCTTCCACCTCAATGCGAATAAAATAACGGCTCTCAATATCCCCTATTTTCTTCATCGGAAGCTCCTTATAGCAAGTACAAGGAATTCTGCCGCAGCATCCCATCATCATATTTCTCACCGTGTCAATCAAATCTCCCATAATCGCACTCGCTGTCGGAAGCTCTCCTGCTCCTCTTCCGTAAAACATTGTATCACCGACAGCATCTCCTCTGACAAACACAGCGTTAAAAGAATCCCTCACTGTGGCAAGCGGATGGGTGTTTGGAATGAGCATCGGATGTACTCTCGCCTCCACTCCTGTCTTGGTATTTCTCGCCACACCGAGAAGCTTAATCACACAGTCCATCTCTTTCGCATACTCGATATCCTTCGATGTAATCTTCGTAATACCTTCCGTATAGACATCCGAAAACTTCACCCTTGTATGGAATGCACTGGAAGCCATAATCGCAATCTTTCTTCCCGCATCTAAGCCCTCAATATCCGCTGTCGGGTCTGCCTCGGCATATCCAAGCTCTGTCGCCATCTGGAGAGCCTCGTCAAATTCCATTCCATCTTCCGTCATCTTCGTCAAAATATAATTCGTCGTTCCGTTGATGATTCCCATCACTTCCTCGATATCATTGCCAGCTAAACATTGCTTTAGCGGTCTAATAATCGGGATTCCTCCCGCCACCGCCGCCTCAAACATAAGGTCACATTCATTCTCCTTCGCCGCATCTAAGAGCTCATGACCGTACTGGGCAATCAAATCCTTATTCGCCGTCACGACATTCTTTCTTGCCTTTAATGCCTCCAAGATATAAGTTCTGGCAGGTTCAATTCCTCCCATAACCTCAATGACAATATCTATCGTCTCATCCTGCACGATATCGCTCCACTTATCTGTCAATAAGCTCTCATCAATTCCTGCCCTCTTTTTTGTCATATCTTTCACTAATACCTTGGCGAGCTTTACAGTCGCTCCTGTCTTAAAAGGAATCTCCTCCTTTTGACGCTCTATTAGCTTTACGACACCACCTCCGACCGTTCCCACGCCGAGCAATGCCACACGAATCTCTCTATTTTCTTGCATACTCCTTCTTCCCTTTCTCTTCTTCCCTTTCTCTTATCGTGACGTCCGCATCATCAGACATGTAAAAAATCAAATGCCTTCCCATCTTCGGTATTGAGAAAATGCATCATCATATAGGCACACATAAGTGAGACATTCTCCTCCTTCAGAATCCTTCTAACCTCAGCTTTATCTGCGAGGACAATCTCTATCTCCTCCGAATCCTCCTGTCCAGCATTCGATGGAGTTCCAGTTGCATACCCATAAATCATACTACAGCATTCATCCGTCATTCCGATTGTCGTAAAATATGGCTTCGAGTACATTGGGTCCACTTTGATAGTCTCTAATGTAAGTCCAGTCTCCTCCTTCAACTCTCGGATTGCTGCCTCCTCAAAATTTTCATCCTTCTCCACAAGTCCAGCCGGAAACTCATATATATAATCTCCGATAGAATAGCGATACTGGCGAATTAAGACAACCTTATCTCTATTCTCCCCATATAAACTATAAATAATAACTCCATCTGGATTTTTCTCTTTATGATTCAATCTCAAATCTTCCACAGTCTCCGCACGGGAAGCAACAAAATAAGAAGATTTTCTTCCAACTCTGTTCTCCACATGAAATGTGTACATATTTAAAAATCTCTGGTCTGTCGTCTTTTCAATTTTCTCAATCTTGGGCATAGTTCTTCTCCTCTACTTTATATTATCAAGTTCAAAAATCCTCTTGCAGACAAGCCTGCATCGGATTTTAGACCTTTTGACCCTGGTATCATATTATTTTTTTTTCTCGTCTTTTTTGATTCCGATATCTTTCATAAGAGTCGACATCTGCTTTATATCACTCTTCTTTACATGTTGAATCTTCTGATATTCTCCTACTGATTTTCTGAAATTCCCAAACACTCCCTTGGAAATTCTCCCGACCTGATAAAACGGCAATAAATACGGTCGTTTCTGAAGATTATCATAATTTTCTTTCATCTCTCCTTTATTTAAGAATAATCTCTCCCTTATATACTTTTTCTTCGCTTTTTCCAAATCTCCATCCTTAAAATAATCCGCAATTCCAATCAATATTCTCGTCTGCTCTCTGCCATAATTGCCACTTTGAAAAATAAACTCGCTTAACTTCTCAATCGTGGAATCAATCTCCTCTTTTTCATCTCCAAACCAATATTCAATTAACTGCATTACCCTATAATTAAATATCTCCAGAGATAATTTTTCCATTTCCTCCTCAATATACTGCCAATCTAAATCTGAGACAGAATACTCTGTATACTTCCACAAATCCAAAAACGGTCTCAAATCCACTCTGGCCTCTTTGCATCTCTCTGCCAAATGAGCAATATACAAAATATAGAAATCCTCCATCGAAAACCGATAAACATATTCCATTTCTTCTATCTCTTCTAACTTATCCCATATATCCTCGTAATATTTTTTTAGCTGGTCATCATTCCAAAACAACGAGCTATGAAGTTTCACTTGAATCATCGGGTCGCTACTATAGATACTGGAAGCTACCCCCTTATGTACTCTGTCATATCCAAGTGAATTCATAAGCTGGTCAATCTTCTCGTCAATCGGAACATCCAATAAAATATCGATGATATCTACCTGTCTCATCTCGGGCAATGGATATAGCTCCTTCATCGGCCAATCGTATAGTAAGGTCAGTGAAATTTGCTCCTTCTTAAAAAATACGATGAGGCGGTCCACCTCCTCAATCTGCATTTTATTTCTCTCTCTCATCTGTTCTATATCCTTGATAAAATACTGTACAATCTCATCCGGCGGCTTTTTTCCCTTTGGCAAGAGTTGAATTCCATCATAGGCAATATACGATACTTTATGGCGATTTGAAATTTCATGGACCCATTCCCAATTTAGAAGAATATTCGGCGTCTCTGGCGGATTACCACTACTGCCAGAATGAAGCAATGTGATAAGATAAGCAGCCTCTTTACCATGCTTCATTTTTCTCCCCCTTCTACAGTTATTTAGTAAACTGATGTCTCTGTTATTTTACATTATAAACTTTCCCAGTAAAAAGGTCAAATATAAAAAGAAGATTCTCGCCATTATTTAGCGAGAATCTGTCTTTCTTACCGTATTATTAAATTTCATCCAAAACTACTCTTCTATCATTTTGAAATGGAATTTCAAAGGATTATAATCTCCCGAGCCGACAGGGATAACAACTCCTGCCTTCATCAGTGCTGCCCCTGTAAATACTTCTCCTGTCTTTATATTCTTATAATGTTGCTTCTTCTTAAGCCCCTGCAGATAAATTCTGTGAATATGAGGATTCGCTTCATTTCTAAGCTGTACACCGCTCGCAATCGTCTCTTTCTTATCCTTTGACACGAACTGCCATGCGACATAGTCTTGATTGCGAAATGGGTCTGAGAGGCGATAATAATCACCTGTCTGTACAAGATGCTCCATCTGCTTATAATCTTTAATCTGCTGCTTTGCTAACTCTCTCTCTTCATCTGTAAGGCGCTCCAAATCAAGCTCATATCCAAATGTACCCGCACTCGCCACGATTCCCCTCGTCTCAAACGGAACATTTCTTCCAGTCTGATGATTTGGGCATACACTGACATGTGCTCCCATCGTGCTAATCGGATATCCAAATGATGTGCCATACTGAATCTTTAGACGGTCAATCGCATCCGTATTATCGCTGCACCAAATCTGTGGCGAATAATAGAGCATACCCGCATCAAATCTTCCGCCTCCTCCAGAACAGTTCTCAAATAATAAATCTGGATATCTCTGGACTAAGCTCTCCATCATCTCATAGAGACCTAAAATATATCGATGGAATACCTCTCCCTGACGCTCTCTTGGCAAAGCCATAGAATAGACATTATCCACACTTCGATTCATATCCCATTTCACATAATCCGCCTTACATGCATCTAAGACTTCAAAAATCTGTGACATGACATGGTCACGAACTTCCTTTCTCGTAATATCGAGATTCAGCTGATATCTGCTTCGATTCAATCCTCTCTCTGGAATACGCAAAATCCAGTCTGGATGCTCACGGTATAAATCACTGTCCTCCGATACCATCTCTGGCTCAATCCAAATGCCAAATTTGAGTCCCATATCGTGAATCTTCTCAACTAATGCTGGTAGACCACCCTTAATTTTATCCTCATTGACAACCCAGTCACCGAGACCCGAGTCATCGCTGTCACGCTTTCCAAACCATCCATCGTCTAAGACAAACATATCAAGACCGATATCTTTCGCCTCTTTTGCGATATTTAGAAGCTTTTTCTCATCGAAGTCAAAATACGTCGCCTCCCAATTATTCACCAAAATTGGTCGAGGGGAATCTACGTATTTACTTCTGATTAAATTCGAGCGGTATGCATCATGGTAAATATGAGATAATCTGGAGAGACCCTTATTCGAGTACGCCATAATCACCTCCGGTGTCTCGAAGGAATCTCCGTGACTTAAGCGGTAAGAAAAATGATATGGATGAATTCCCATCACAATTCTCGTCTGGTCCATCTGGTCTACCTCAATCTCACATTTATAATTGCCACTGTATGCCAAAGAAAATCCATAGCATTCTCCATGCCTCTCAGAAGTATCCCTATCACATAGAATGACAAATGGATTATGCTGATGGCTGGATGTTCCTCTCTTACTCTCGACAGACTGTACTCCGTGGTGCAAAGGCTGCCTCTCCGTCATCCTCTCCATCGCATGTCTTCCATAAAAATGAATGAAATCCATATGCTTATTCGTATAATCTAGTTCCATCGACATCGCTCTTTGAATTTTTACTGTCTTATCTCCCTGATTCTCCATATGTACTGCTCTCGTAATAATGTCTAGTTTTGGAAATACACTGTAGAGAAGATGAACCTTTAGGTTTGTAATACGGTCATATAATGTAATTTCCAATGTCTCCGCCTCATCCTCGCTGCCATACATCGCTGGGAGTCCCTTGAGAGAATACTTTCCCTTTAAGATTCTATAAGATTCATATCGAAGATGAAGTGCATCACTGCCATCCTCATGCTCCACCTCTATACTATTGATTCGATAATCTCCATTTCCATATCCAGAATATTCCTGTGGAAGAACATCCAAAGAGAAGGTTCTATCATCTCCCGCCTCATAGGGATTTCCTGAAAATCCTCTATCCATACTGACGATTCTGTATGTCGCCTCTGTATCCCCGATATCCGCTCCATAATATAAGTGTACTAAAGTACCATACTCTCTCACTTGCATTTGATACATGCTATTTTTGGTTCTCAACACAAAAACCTTTGTCTCCTCATTGTAAGTAATTGCCTTCATGCTTAACTCCCTTCTAAGTATTTTTATTTTGGAGGGTCATAATCTTCCTTCACTAAACATTATCCTTATATGTTAGTTTTCTTTTTTCATTCCCTCGCGAACTGCCCATCACCGAAAGGTCAAGGGTTTTCTGGCTAGTTTATCTTAAATTTTCAGATTCCTTGCCATACCATTCTATCAGAATACATATCTATCTGTCTCGAGGTCTTTATACTCTTTCTCTTCCTCATCCTCCTTAAAATATGGCTTAAAGATTTTCCAGATAAACCATGCATCTGCATAGGCTGTCAGAGAGAACCCGCAAAGAAGCCAGATAAATAAGTAAATTGGAAATAATTTTGCATCCACTAATGTAAAAAACATCGGCAAAATAGTAATTGCCGCTATCGCTAAAGTAAAAAATATATTTTTAACCGCAAAATAAAATGCGTTTGTTATCAAATTTTTAATTTTATTTTCAAAAGCTGCCACAGTAGGAAATATATATAATAATAACATAATAGCTGGAATAAAGATAGCTACTAAAGTATAAGAAAATACAACCGACATAACCCCTGGAATCTGTGGAATAAAGCATTTATCTACATATAAAATCCCTGCAAATACTAGGATAAGGAGCCATATCAAAGTTGCCTGCTTAAAATTCCTCTTAAAGCTCTTAAAAAAATCCTTCACTGCAAAGCAATACCCTTCCTTATGCATCCGAAGTACACAGTAAAATAATGCCGTCGTGCTTGCTCCGGCAGTGATAACTGGAATACAGCAAAAAATCCATAGTAAATTCAATACAATCAACTGTCCCAAAAAACCAAATATTCTCGAATATAAACTTCCCTCGTTAAAAATGCCCATTCTGTATCCTTCTTTCTAACTATAAAACAAAAAGGTTGCCACAAAACGAGCTTTCCTCGCAATATATAAAGATACCAAAATATTTCGTATATTGCAATATAAATTCATTTTGCGACAACCTCCTAAAATAAATACCTTCCTTCACTCAAGTAAATCCTTGATGTCAAAATATTCTTTTAAGAAAAATTAATATACCATACCTCTATATCCCGAGATTTTCTCGTGGTATATTCTACAACTTTCCACCTGATGTTGCAATACCTTCGATGAATTGTTTTTGGAAAATCAAGTATATAACAATCATAGGAATACAAGCCAACAAAGATGCTGCCATCAACTGTGGATAGTTACTAGCATACTGTCCCTGCATCTTAGCAAGAGCTGCGGAGAGTGGCATTACGTCCTTATTACAGATTAATGGCCACATAAGGTCTTTGTATGCAAATACTGCTGTGAAAATTCCAAGAGCGACCATGGAGGACCTTGTCAACGGAGCCATGATGTACAAGAAGGTCTGAGGAATATTACATCCATCTAATCTCGCTGCCTCCTCCAAGTCCTTTGGAAGACCCATATAAGCCTGTTTTAATAAGAATGTACCAAATGCAGTTACGATACCTGGGAAAATCAATGCAAAGATTGTATTCAGCATTCCCATCTTACTTACCATTAAGTACTGAGGAATAATGAAAATCTGACTAGGTACCATCATCTGAATCATAACGAGAGAGAACATAATTCCCTTTCCTTTAAAGTTCAGACGACCAAACGCATATCCTGCTAAGGTTGCAGTTAATACAGCACAAATAACACGTCCTAAAATTAAAAGCAATGTATTAATATATAGACTTTTAAAGTCCATGTTATTCATAACGGTTACAAAATTATCTGTTCTCCACTCAGATGGAAAAATAACAAATGGATTCACAGAAGTCGACTCTGTTACTGTCTTAAAGGCAGTTAAAGCCATCCATATAAATGGTACTAACATTGTAATTGATACTAGGATTAAAACGACATGAATTACAATGCTGGTGATTTTTGCGTTTCTTTCCATACTACTGTCCATATCTTTTCCTCCTAATTCTAATTATAATAAACCCACTTCTTCTGACCAATATTTTGGATTACTGTGATAATCATAATGATGACTAACAATAATACAACGATGGCAGAACCATAACCTTTATTATTCTCTACGAATGAATACTGATAGAATAGGTATACTAGGGATTGAGTCTTATAAAGGGCTGGGTTATTCCTATCCATTACCATGTAGATTAAGTCGAATACCTGCATCGCACCAATGACTCTCGTGACAAGTACGAAGAAAATCGTTGGGGATAATAATGGTATTGTGATTTTGAAAAACTGAGCGATACCGTTCGCACCGTCGATGCTTGCTGCCTCGTAATAATCTTTTGGAATCTCCTGAAGTCCTGATAAGAAGAGTACCATATTATAACCGATAATAGACCAAATACCGATGACAGCGATGGCATATACCGCGATATTAGGGTCAGAAACCCAGTTAATCTTTGTATGGAAAATATGATTCAATAAACCGAACTCTGAGTTAAATAACCATCTCCAAACCATGGCAACAGCAGCTGGAGCAGCTACCATAGGTAAGAAGAAGATAGTACGATATACAGAACGACCTGCCATCTTACGATTCAATAATACAGCGAGTACTAAAGAGATAGCGATGGAAAATGGCACTTCCACGATTGCATACTTAAATGTATTAATTAATGACTGCCAAACTTCAGGGTCACCGAACATCTTTGTATAATTGTCTAAACCGATGAAAATATTACCTTTGCCGAAAGCTCCTGTTTTATAGAAACTTTGAATAATCGTCTGAATAATAGGATAAATATTTAAGATAATTAAACCAAGCATCGTTGGAAGAATAAAAATCCAACCCCAGATGAACTCATTTCTTGCCTGACTGGTTCCTTTCTTAGGCATGTTATATTCACTCCTTTTCTTTATGAGTATCGCATGAGCGATAGGCACTCATGCGATACTTTTTGAGTCTGTATGATCTGATATGTAATATAATCACATTCATAATTCGCTCATTTTTCTTTGAAAAACGGCTACTTATTCATGTTTTGGCGGGTTCCAAGGTCAAAAAACCTCTCATAAGCAAGCTTGTGTCGGATTTCTGCCCTTTTGACCTTGGTATATAATATTACTGCTGTTCCTCTTTGATATGCTCATTCATCTCTGTTGTGATGTTCTTACAAGCATCTGCCATGCTCTCCTCACCACTCCAAGGTTTCTTAAGCTCTTCTACCATTGGATTCCACCAGTCAAGTGTAGCATTTGTATGAGGTCTGAATACGACATTATCCATAGCATCCAAGTATGGCTGAAGGTTGAATGCGTCTGTATTCTTAACCCATGCATCAGACATTCCATCGTAAGCTGCCATCGTTACACCAAGCTCTGCCTGTTTTTGCTGCATATCTTTTGTTCCGAACCACTCGATTAACTGGAATGCCTCATCTGGCATAGATGTTCCAGCGGATGCTACCCATCCAAGACCATTATAAAGAGAGATGCTCTCGCCAGTTGTAGCGTCCTTAGGAAGTCTTACAACGTCACAGTTCTCTACCAAATACTCATTCTCTTTAAATCCAGGTACCATCCAGGAACCCTGAGAAATCATAGCAACCTTTCCAGACTGGAATAATACATCTGTACCTGTCTCAGACATTGTATTAGCAGGTGGGCAAACCTCTTTTACTAATTTGTCAATGAAGTCCATAGCCTTAAGTGTATTAGGGTCATCAAATCCGGATGTGCCGTCATCTTTTATAATTGTTCCGCCCATTGTATATACGATATTCATCCATGTATCCTGCTCATTGGATGGATTCATACAGAAACCATACTGACTTCCGTCGTCCTTTGTCAGCTTCTTCGCGATATCATAGAAATCATCCCATGTCCAATCGTCTGTTGGATAATCAATGCCTGCCTCATCAAACATTGTCTTATTATACCACATAGCGATTGTATCCATATCCTTTGGAACTGCATAAATCTTACCGTCATATGTATACATATCTTTCAAATCCTGAGGGAATTTGTCCATCTCAAGTTTATCACTAGAATTTACCTTATCTGTGATATCTAATAAAATTCCGTTAGACATATACTTTACTGCCTCATTTGAGTGCATCCAGAATACGTCTGGCATATCTCCACCTGTTGCACCTGCCTCGAGCAATGTCCAATAACTATTCCAGTCAAGAACTTGAACAGATGCCTTAATTCCTGTCTCTGCTGTGAAGTCTGCGATAATCTCCTCAAGACCCTTCTGCTGGTTAGTATCCCAGATAGCTACCTTTAACTCTCCGCTTCCGCCACCGCTGCTTCCGCTTCCACTGTCGCTACTTCCGCCACCACATGCTGCTAAGCCAAGTGCCATTGTTAAGCTTAGTCCAGCTGCTAACGCTCTCTTCATTCCTTTTCTCATCAAAAAATCCTCCTTACTTTTCAATGATATTCGTGGTTTTGTCTGTCTGAGTATCGGCCGATTCATTCTCACTTTGTACAATTTAACCACATTTCTCGTTGATTACAATGCTTATATTAGCACTTTCTGTCAAATTCGTAAATGAACTGATAAGACTTAAAATATGTCTTAATGTGTCTTTACATCAAATTTTCACATATCAAGTAACATTTATACATATTTTGTGTAATTTTATTTTATTCTCGTTTTTATTTTAACAATATTACTTATAAACTTCTTTCACATTCACTTAAATTTATATATTTTACCTATTCAAGTCATTCATTTTCAGGAGCATATATAGTGATTTTTTTAATCCAAAATTTATGCTCATGCGACTTTATATGTTTATGTTATTTTTCTTTATTTTTCTCTTGCTATTTAGTATTATATTAGTGTACAATATATATAAGAATTTCAAATTTCCGCTGAAATGTTTTTTACATATTTTACAAATTTATGGGAGGTGTTATATGTCTGAAGTACTTTTTTCTATTTTTCCATCTGAAAACTTCATAGACCTATCTCTCTACCAGTATGGGCGAGAAAAATGTGACCCGCTCCACTCCTTTGGACCAGCCACTCGAAACCACTATTTGTTTCATTATATTATTTCTGGCAAGGGACATCTCGCATCCACCGATTCCTCTGGCGTAGAACATGATTATTATCTATCAGCCAATCAAGGGTTTCTCATCTGTCCCGGACAGATAAATACCTACTATGCCGATGAGGAAGACCCGTGGGAATATACATGGCTTGAATTTGACGGTCTTAGAGTAAATGAATACCTACATCTTGCTGAACTGACAAAGGACTCACCGATTTATAATCCAATCTCTGTAGAACTCGGCGAGAAAGTTCGAGATGAGATGCTATATATCGCTCATCACTCCGACCAAGATGCTCTTAATTTAATCGGGCATCTCTATCTCTTTATGAGTAATCTCACCTCATCCGCCACCGCTCTTAAGCGCGAACAGCAAGCTGGTTCGATGAAAGATTACTATATTAAAGAAGCAGTCAATTATATCGAACAACATTATTACGAGCCAATCACCGTCGAACAGATGGCTGCATCTTGCAACTTAAACCGCTCGTATTTCACAAGATTATTTAAGAAAGCCACACAAGATAGCCCGCAGAACTTCTTAATCAAATACCGTATGACTAAGGCGAGCGAATTTCTCAAAGTAACAAACTACTCCATAGGCAAAATCAGCGAATTAGTTGGCTATCCAAACCAACTTTATTTTTCCAAAGCTTTTAAAAGCTTTTTCGGTATTTCTCCGAAGGAATACCGAAGTAAATTCAAGAGGCATTGATAAAACTTATTATCATCTAATCCTATTCTAGCCAAATAAAGCCTGCTATTATCCTAATAGCATTCTGGCAAATTAAAGCTTGCTATTATCCCAGTAGCATTCTGGCAAAAATAAGGCTTGCTATTATCCCAGTAGCATTCTGGCAAAAATAAGGCTTGCTATTATCCCAATAGCATTCTGGCAAATTAAAGCCTGCTATTATCCCAATAGCATTCTGGCAAATTAAAGTTTGCTATTATCCCAGTAGCATTCTGGCAAAAATAAGGCTCGCTATTATCCCTGCGGCTGTTGCCAAGAGAGCACCACATAGAGTGAATCTTGTCTTTTTAATATTTACAGCCATAAAATATACACTAATTGTATAAAATACAGTCTCTGTACAACTCATCAAAATCGATGCGATAAGTCCTATTTCAGAGTCTGTTCCATACTGCTTAAATATATCAAGTACAACACTGGTAGCAGCGGAGGAGGAGAATAATCTCACAAATATAACAGGAAGAATCGGAACAGGTATATGGAATGCCACACCGATTGGTCGCAGTATCCTACAGATAAACTCCATCAACCCAGAGGTGCGAAGAATTCCGACCGAAATTAAAAGAGCAATCAATGTCGGGGCGATTTCTACCACAGTTTGAAATCCCTTCTTCACCCCCTCTAAAAAAGCAGAGAAAATATCTATCTTTGCAAAAAATCCATACACAACAATATAAAATATAAAAAGAGGAACTATGATATCCGACAAAAATACAATGATTTTCATTTTTTTCGTCCTTTCCTTATATTTTCCTTCTTCTCTGTCTCAATATACAGTATAAAATCGCAACCATAGTAGAAATCACCGTCGCCAAGAATGCCGGAGCTATAATTTGTGTTGGATTCACAGACCCATACTCCATCCGATAAGCAATCATATTAACTGGAACAAGTTGCAGGGAAGAAATATTAATAATCAAAAACACACACATTTCATCGGTGGCTATCCCCTTCTTCGGATTTGTCTTATCCAATTCTTTCATCGCCTGTATTCCAAAAGCAGTTGCGCCCATTCCAAGTCCCATAATATTCGCTGTCATATTTCCGACAATATATTCCCACGCTTTATGCTCTTTGGGCAATCTTGGAAATAAAAAACGCAATATCGGTTTTAACTTTCTTGAAATTTCCTCTATCAACCCTGACTGAACCGCAATCTCCATTATCCCGGACCACATTCCGAGCACTCCAAACATCATAATGCATAAATTAATCGCCTCTTTTGCCGAATCGACCGTAGTTACGGTAATCTCAGTTATATTTCCAGATATCGCCGAAAAGGCAATTCCTCCTGCCACCATGAAAAACCAAATATATTGTATCATTATAGCCCTCTTTTTTTCTGTTATTTCATTATATAATACTATGTTTATAATTATTCTCTATATCAAAGAAAACTGAGTATGGATATATTAGATGAGAGAATTGGTTTGGTAAGGGCTATGGGAATAGACGCTGGGAGAATTGGCTTGGTAAGGGCTATGGGAATAGACGCCGAGAGACTAAGCATGTATATCCTCTGAAAACACGTTCGTTCCCACGATTTTTCGACATACGCTGATTTTTGC
>JAUUSJ010000115.1 GCA_030841965.1 Blautia sp. | reverse complement strand
TGGAACTTGTGGATAATGTGGATGAATTATAAAATAAGTAAAAAACTGGAAAAAACGAAATTGTGGAACTTGTGGATAATGTGGATGAATTATAAAATAAGTAAAAAACTGGAAAAAATCAAGATTGTGGAAACTGTGGACAATGTGGATAAGTGGATGTAGAAGATGTAGTAAAAAATAAAAATAAAAAATAAGATGTAGGAAATGTAGAAGAAAATAAAAATAAAAATTAAAAATAACTACATTTGCTACATTATAAAAATAATTTAAAAAAATATCTACATTTACTACACTAAAAGTATAATTAAAAAATATCTACATTTATTATATTAAAATATAATTTTAAAAAATAACTACATTTGCTACATTATAAAAATAATTTAAAAAAGTATCTACATTTGCTACACTAAAAATATAATTAAAAAATAATTACATTTGCTACATTAAAATATAATTTTAAAAATAACTACATTATCTACATTAAGAAATAAGCAGTAAATAAAAAACTGCTCACAAATTATGTAGAGCAGTTTTTATTTACAATATGTTATTTTTTTGATATGGAGGGTAGAGAAATTTTTTGTGTGATATAAGTTATGAGTTTTCTTTTAATGTGTATCCTACAATAACAAAACCTTCACTTCTTCTTGTTAGAGTTTTTTGTTTTCGGAGTTCTCTGACGAAACTTCGGTAATTGCACCGTGGATAATCTTTTTGTCGGCACCATGCTGAATAAGTATGAAAGAGTTCTTTCGCGGAAATATTCTTATCTTCATTTTTTCGTAAGTTTTCCTGGATAAAAGTCGCTACTAAAGAAAAATCTTGCTCCTGTTTACATTCCTCAATCCTCTCTTTTATTTTTTTTGGAAGATAAAATTTTAATCCCTGTTTTGATGTATTACGAAGCGTCGTGTATTTTTCGAGTCCTTCTAAACACCAATTAAAAATACCGCTTAAATTTTCGGGTTGACAAAAAAATTCTCTTAAGCCAGGCTCTTCTTCTCCGAGTTCAAAATGTACTGGAAACGGAAGAAGGAGTAATTGATTAGACGCAAAAATTCGGCTATCATTTACTCTAGGTAGATAGTTTGTTGAAATAATAATTTTAAACTGTGGATTATATTCAAAACTATCTTGATATGGGAATCGGGCAGTGATTTTACTATGTTTTGTTAAATTTTTTATGAGTCGAGTGTCAATACTCAATTTTTCATCTTCTCCTGTAATGGATAAAAGTCTGCATCCTCGGAGTCTGGCAAGGTCTTCATTTGGAGCAGTTAGATGATTGTTGGATTTCTTCGTAATAGTGGAGGGAATAGCAGTTTTTGCGTAATCTCCCATGAGGTAAACAAGAGTATCGCAGAGTGTACTTTTTCCATTTCTTCCGCCAATCCCATAAAATAAGAAGAAACATTCCTCATCTGTATATGAAGTTAAAAAAAGCCCACAAATCATTTGAAGAAATTCAATACATGCCAAGTCTCCATCCATAATCTCAGAAATAAATTCCTCCCATCTTTTGCATCTAGCGCCCTCTTTATATTCTACATTTGCTATCAGAGATAATAAATCAGTGGCTCTATGCTCGTAAAATTCATTCGTATCTAATCTAAGCGTCCCATTTTGACAGTTAAACAGATAAGTAGGAGCATCAAAATCCCGAACAGAGAGCGGAGAAACCGTTTTGCAGTCTTCAATTAAATTCGCTCTTTTTCTCCATCCAAGATAAGAATTATAATAAAATATATCGTCGGTATTCTCTTTTTCATTTTCCAATAAATAGGTAAGAATAGATTTCACAAAACTTTTCGCATAAGTCTTTACTTGAATATGTTCTATATCTGGAACCCATTTTTTCCCATTAAATATATAATAAATCTTTTTTTCTGAAACAAAATGCATCTTATCTTTATACAGTATTCCAAAAAGCTCTGCTATATCCATCTCTCCATATGGATGATGTAAAAGCTCAAGATAAGGTTCCAAAAGAGAAGCCAAACCCTGATGATACTTATCCCCATCAAGAGAATTATCCGAATTTAGTATTTGCTCACTATCCTCTAAAGAAGAACTTGAAGAAGGGCTTGAAATGGAACGTCCCTTTAAGTCTTTTAAACCTGTTTCTTCTATATTAATAGATAACTTAGAAGCTTTTTTATTATTATTCTCTTCATCATCAGATACACTAAAACTAGAGTCTTTTCTATCATCATGTGCACTAATCTCAGAGTTTCCATCTATAGTAAATCTAAATCCAGAATCTTCCCTATTACCGTCTACAGCAAACCCAGGGTCTGCCTTCTCATTATGTATAATAAACTCAGGACCTTTCTTCTCATTATGTACAGTACCCCCAGAGTTTTCCCTAACATCTGGTACAGCAAAGCTAGAATCTCCCTCATTATTATAGATAAGCGATTTGGAATCTGCCTTGTCATCGATGGAAGTAAGTGATGGATGTCTTGGCCTTACTGTTGTATTCCAATTTTTCAAAATAAAAGAATTAAATTTTTCTCCAAATTCCTCAGCTTTTTTTCTTCCATCACTTTTTTCAATTTCATCTTGAATATTTCTCATAATTTGGATGGCTTCATTTATACTAGTTGCATTGGAAAGAAGGTCAGTGAAAAATTCAGTTGTAAATTTTTCCATTTCCATATTCCTCCTCTTTTCATTTTTATATTTATATGAAAGTTCGTTTTATTCACTTATTAATATAGTTTAACATTAAAAGGGAGAGGAATACAGCTATTTTTTTAATTTTCTTTAAGAAGTTAGGGTGCGAATTCACACCTGTACACATCATATAAGAATTGGAAACATAATTTTTTTATATTTATCAAACAACGTTAGTTGAAATAGAAAACTTGGTAACTTGTTGCTGAGTTTTTCACGAAATTCCAGGAAACCTCATAGCCAATTTACTCTACAATCCATACGCTACAAAATATTCAGTTTTAGTACGACACAAAATATTCAGTATACTATAAAACATTCAGTACGCTACAAAATATTCAGTTTCAATATAATATAAAATATTCAGTTTCGCCGACACACAGCGGAAAGAGGAGACAGGTATCTGCCCAGCAAACGATAGAGAGTGGAGCGATTTTTCGATATACTTAGCTTTGCCGCTGGAGCACTGTTTGAGTACCGAAGGTACGAGTTTGCGGGAGGCGGCAAAAATCAGCGTATGTCGAAAAATCGTGGGAACGAACGTGTTTGAGGGGTAGATACCTGTCTCCTCTTTCTGCGTCTGTCCTAAATGAATGTTTGTCCCAAATAACCCTGTTTGAGAGGCAACCACCTGTCTCCTCTTTCCGCGTCTGTCCCCCATCTCTCCCCACCCATTCCCTCAAAACACACCCCATCTTAAGTTTAATATTTTGTGTAAAAAGTATGAAACTTGATAAAGCTTTTCTGAAAACTATGATAAAATGATATAAGTAAAATTATATCCAAATCAGAATCAGGATATGAAGAAAAACGACCTAATAATTACGAAACCATATATCTGCCAATGCAGATAATACGACAAATAAAAGCCAATTGCTCCGCAAACATACTTGCGCAATTAGCATGAAATATGATACAAAGAAGGGAAAAGCAGAATGGAACTTTTGAAACTAGTTATTGTAGATGATGAGCCAATTTTATTACAGGGCCTGCTAGAGACATATGAGTGGAACGAGATGGGATTTTCAGTTGTCGGGACAGCAAAATCAGGTGAAGAAGCAATTGAAGTAATCACAAAGACAAATCCCCATGTCGTCTTGACAGATATTCGCATGAAAAAAATAACAGGCTTGATGGTGATGGAAGAGATTCAAAAAAGAAATATTCCATGCTTATTTATTGTCTTAAGTGCATATCGAGATTTTGAGTACGCACAAAAAGCCTGTGAACTTGGTGCGTTTTCTTATTTATTAAAACCAATTGAAGACGACAAGCTCCATGAGACAATGCAATTAGCCTATGAAAAATGCCAGGAAAAATTGCATCAAAAGCTTCAACAAGAGCAAATGGAAAAATTAATTCGAGACGGTTCTATGAATTTTTTACAGATGATAATTCAAAAATACGTACAGAATAGCATTTCTTACGAAAAAACAAAAGAGACATTTGATAAAATACCCCATTTTATAGAAGAAAATGATTTATTCCTAGCAGTCTGTGCAGATATCGATATTTCTTATAAAATTATTAATTCTCTCGGCTATGAGACACAAAAATTCTCAATCCTTCAGACACTTGGTGAGAACCTTTCTCAAAAATACCTATGCTGGGAGTTTGAGACCCCAGATAAACACCATATTTATCTAATAAAGACAAGAGATTATAGAATTGTAAAGGATATCCGCATTCTTTTAAATGAGCTAAAAAAGAAAAATAATTGTCCGATTATTGCTTCTATATCAAATTTGTATGAAAATATTGAGGGAATGAAAAAAGCTTACGAGGAGTCGATAGACTTCTTTGAACTTGCAAGTGTATCTGGAGCGAGCGCATTTAATATATCCAAAGATATGAAGATAGATGTAGAGAAAAAACATCACTCACTCGAGGAGGAAGTACTTATCTTAAATGCTGTGAGAAAAAATGATAAAGATGAGTTAAAGAAAGCATTTATCCAATTTATCTATAATTTGCCGGATGATGAGATAATGCAATGCAAGTATTTACATAAAATGATGCTTCAGGTAGAATTTAATTTAAGGGAATCCTATGGAATGACCGAGGAGATGGAGAGAATTTTTCAAAATTATTACTCAAACTTGCAAAATTTAAAAGCGATGAAGGCAGTGGATGTCTGCTATAAGATATTATGCACGGCAATCGAGGAGAGAATGAACTGTTCTGAGAAAAATGAGACGAGATATTTTAGCGAGTATATGTCCGTGGCAGTCGCCTATATCGAGGAACATCTGGATGATGAAAACTTATCGATTATCTCAGTGGCTGAGCAGATATACCTAAATCCGGTCTATTTTGGAAGAGTGTTCAAAAATACATTCCATATGACTTTTAAGAAATATTTATTACAACAGAGAATGGAGAGGGCAAAAAAATTAATTCAGAAGGGAAACGACAGTATGGCGATGATATGTGAGAAAGTTGGAATTTCAAATCCATCGTATTTTTCTTATCTTTTCAAGAGCTATACAGGTGTATCTCCGAGTGAATATAAAAAGGAATACGAGGTATGAACAGGAGAAAGAGATGGATAGAATCAAATAATATACGAAGAAGATATTTAAAATATACTTTGTCGGTGCTGACTGTGCTTATGTTGCTCACGATTATTGTTATCAGTGTTTTTATGAGGCAGTCAATTGACGAAAATGTAGTGGAAAAATATATGTTTGTCAATGAAAAGATGTCGATTGCACTCGACTCATTATTTTTGAAGAGTGATGAGGCGATGGAGGAATGCATTATCATGGACAATATTCAAAAGAGTTTGAATAATCAGTCACTCTCCGTCGCAGAAAAAACAGCTCTCAGCAAGCAGCTCGCCTATGTGGACCTGGACGAGGTAGAAAATTATTTATATATTGATAATAAAAAGAATACTTACACCAAATCTTATTATCATATTTCCTACGAAGATTTTCAAAAGGGTGGGTTTTCAAAGCTTTTACAGGGCGATTATTCAAAGACAAGATGGGTTTGGCAGAAGGATACGGTGTTTATGTCCGAGAAAACGGGACTTTTTATTTTGAGATATATGAGAAATATGAATTATTCGCATGAGCCGGGTATTATGGTTTTTAAGATGAAAAATGATTTTCTCGGTGAAGTTTTAGCGGAGGTTCAAAAAGAAAGTAAGGATGTTATAACTGGAATTTTAGATGAAAATGGAATACTCTGTCTTTCTAATATAGATGGAAAAGATGAGAACAAACAGAGAACATATCAAAATATTGCAAAAAAAATTCAAGCTAGACTGAGTAAAGCATCAGATGGAGAGATAAAAAATGAGCATTTAGAGGGAGGCGTGGTTTTTGCGTCCAAACAAAAGGATACAGGGTTTATTGTCTTCACCCATGTTCCCAATGAAGTGTTTTTGGAGGCAATTATGAGAGTTCTAGGTCTACTGCTTTTTATTTATGTCGGAATGGTCATGTTTGTTATTTTTTTGAGTATTTATTTTGCGAAGAGATTTACGAAGCCGATTCAGGAGATAAGTACGGCGATGACTCAGTTTGACGGGACAGATTTTACGAAAACAAAATTCACCCGCACTAATACAGAGCTTGACCAGATAGGAGATGTCTATAATGAACTGCTTGAGAGGTTAGAAAATCAGCTGATTGAGATGAAAAAGCAAGAGAGAGAGTTGAGAAAGAGTGAACTCAATACATTGATTAATCAGATTAACCCACATTTTTTGTATAATACGTTAGATACGATTTATATGTTGGCGAGAATCCACAAGGAACCGACAACGATGAAAATGATACAGGCATTGTCAAAGTATTTAAGAGTGACGTTAAGTAAGGGAAGCGATGTGATTTCGGTGGATGATGAGATTGATAATGCGAGAAATTATATGGAAATACAAAAAATCAGAAATCAGAATCTATTTGAGTATGAAGTTTTATCTGAGGTTGAGGGAAGTAAGGTTGGAGTCTTAAAGATGATACTACAGCCTCTTGTGGAAAATGCGATAAAATACGGTTTTTGTGAATTATTTGAGGGTGGAATCATAAAGATTTGGGTCGGATGGCAGGAGGAATTTTTAGTATTTCATGTATATAATAACGGAAAACCGATTGAAAAAAATATGGCGGATAAAATCTGTTCTTTAAACGAAGTAGAGGTAACGAAGATGAAAGATGTGGTGGAGAGTAAGGAGCATGGATACGGTATTAGAAATATTATGACGAGATTAAGGTTAAAATACGGTGAGGAAGCAAGATTATTATGTGAGCCAGTTTTGGATGGAACTCTCTTTACGATAAAGATTCCAGGAAGTGGGTTGGAGTATTATGAGAAATAAAAAAAGATGGATATGGGGTATGATTAGTTTCGTTGGGAGTTGCCTTTTTCTTTTTTCCTGTGCAATGCCAAAGACAGAGGAGAGAAAAGAGCAGGAAATTACGACGATTCCTGTTATTTTTCGAGCAAATTTGGAGACAGGTGAGAAGGAAAATGAAGATTTAGTAAAGAAATTCAATGAAATATATAAAGAGAAATACTATGTGGATGCCGAGTGGGTGATGGAGACAGAGGAGGAGTATCGAAAAAATTTAAAAAAATTAAATGTGACAGATAAGCTTCCCGCCATCGTCTTTGAGGTCCAAATTTTGCCTTCCTTTTATCAGATGATGTTGGAAGATGAGAGATTAATTGATTTATCTCCCTATGTGGAGAGCGATGAGGAGTTGAGGGAAGCAATTGACCCAGAAATCTTAGAAAAATGTAAGGATGAGAATGGAAAAATGTATTTTTGTCCAGCGGGAAGCCCAGTTTTTAATTATACTGGGATTTTTTGGAATAAAGAGTTGTTTGCAAAAGCAGGGATAGAGGAATTTCCAAAGACATGGGAGGAGTTTTGGGATGTATGTGATAGATTAAAAGAAAATGGGATAACTCCACTCTCACTGCATACCGACGGGACAGGATGGAGCCCCATGTTTATCGCTACGGCGGAGGCTGCGAGTACGAAGGAGGGAAAGGAATTTATGGAACAGTCATTTCCTTCTTCGTATAATAATAAAGTCGGGCTAAGAATCGCAAAAAATTTGAAGAAAATGTTTGAATACACGACAGAAGATGCGATACATAGTGATTTCGATTTGGCTCACGCTAATTTTGTCGAGGGAAAGACGGCGATGCTCGTCAACGGATACTGGGAGATAGAGCGGTTTAATGATAAAATCTATGATAAATTGGCTTTTTCCCCTTTCCCGGAGGATGAGACGATATTATCGGTAGAGCAGTTTTCTTGGTCTATCACAAGTACATATAGTAATGAGGTAAGACAAGGTGCGATAGAGTTTTTGAAATTTCGACTATTAGAGCAGGAAAAAGAGAGAGAAGTTTTTTTGAGAGAGATGATGGATAAGGATGATGTAAAAGGGGATTATGCGAGAGCAGTTGCCGATTCCTTGACATTCATTCCAAGCTACCAGACAAAATGGAATTCGATTTTGCAAGAGGAGATATTTCCAGAGATACTTCCGCTTTTAGCTACTGGCAGTATGACAGAAGAGCAGTTTGTGCAAAAGGAAGATGAGAGTGTAGAAAGATATAATATAGAAAAATAATAGAAAAAGTCAAAATTTCGTAGTTTTTAATCATAGAAGCGTAAGACAAAAATCAAAATTTTTCTTATAATAGAGCGTATAAAAGGTGTAAAAATTTTGATTGGAGGTAAGAACGATGCAGAGAAAATGGTGGCATGATAAGGTGGCATATCAGATTTATCCAAAGAGCTTTTATGATTCAAACAAAGATGGAATTGGCGATATTCCAGGGATTATTAGTAAATTAGATTATTTAAAAGATTTGGGAGTTGATATTATATGGCTCTCCCCTTGTTATCGCTCTCCACTTGCAGACCAGGGATATGATATCTCGGATTATTATGATATTGACCCTCGTTTTGGAACGATGGAGGATATGGAAAAGCTGATAGCAGAGGCGAAAAAGAGGGATATGTATATTTTGATGGATTTGGTTGTGAATCACTGTTCCGATGAGCATGAGTGGTTTCAAAAAGCATGCAAAGACCCAGACGGAAAATACGGAAAGTTTTTCTATCTCCGAGACAAAGACGCAAAAGAGCCGGCCTGCAATTGGCGTTCTTATTTTGGAGGACCTGTCTGGGAGGATATGCCTGGGACGAATAAACAGTATTTGCATGTCTTTCACAAAAAACAGCCTGATTTAAACTGGGAAAATCCAGAGGTCAGGGAGGAAATCTACAAAAATATAAACTGGTGGCTCGATAAGGGACTTGGAGGATTCCGTATCGATGCGATTATCAATATTAAAAAAATGCTTCCGTTTCGAGATTATAAGGTTGACCGAGAGGATGGTCTCGCCAGTATTGAGCAGATGTTAAAGGAGGCCGAGGGAATCGGTGAGTTTTTGGGTGAGATGAGAGATAGAACCTTTAAAAAATACGATGCGTTTTCCGTCGGAGAGGTATTTAACGAAAAACCAGGTGAGCTTCCAGATTTTGTTGGCGATAACGGATATTTTTCCAGCATGTTTGATTTTAATGAGACAATTTTCGGAGGAAGCGAGAAGGGATGGTATGACGCAAAGCCGATTACAGCGGACGACTATAAGAGATGTTGCTTTGAGGCGCAGAGAAAAATCGGCGATATCGGTATGTTATCGAATATTATCGAAAACCATGACGAGCCTAGAGGAGTGAGTCGCTATATCCCAGAGGGAGATTGTTGCCCAGCCAGTAAAAAGATGCTTGCCGCTCTTAATATGATGCTTCGAGGCATTCCATTTCTCTATCAAGGTCAAGAAATTGGAATGGAGAATACCGTCTTTCACTCGGCAAAGCAGTTTGACGATATTTCCAGCATAGACCAGTACCAGGTTGCATTAGATGCGGGATTGTCTGAGGAAGAAGCCTTAAAGGCGGTGGCGAAATTCAGCCGTGATAATGCGAGAACGCCGATGCAGTGGGATGACAGTGAGAATGCGGGATTTACGACGGGCACTCCATGGCTTGGTGTAAATCCAAACTATACGAAGATTAATGTGAAATCCCAGTTAGATGACCCTGACTCAGTTAGAAGCTTTTATAAGGAGTTAATTGCTCTTAGAAAAAACGAGGAGTATAAGGAAACAGTTGTATACGGAGAGTTAGAGCCTGTTTTTGAGCAGCAGCATAATCTGATGGCGTATTATCGCAGGACGGATAAAACATTGCTTGTTATCGGCAATTACCAGAGAGAAGAGCAGGAAGTGCAGTTGCCGAAGGCTTATAAGAAAGTTTTGATTAATAATTATAAAGATATAAGAGAAAAAGACAATATGATTACGATGTATGGTTATCAAGTATTGGTTTTAGAAGTCTAGATTTTGCATTTGAGATAAACAAGTAGAAGGGAAGGTAAATTATGAAAAAGACATGGTGGAAAGAAGCAGTGATTTATCAGATTTATCCTAGAAGCTTTAAGGATAGCACTGGAAATGGAGTCGGTGATTTAAGAGGAATTACAAGCAAGCTGGATTATTTGAAGGAGCTTGGAGTGGATGTGATTTGGCTTTCTCCGATTTATAAATCTCCTAATGATGATAATGGGTATGATATTAGTGATTATCAGGATATTATGGATGAATTTGGAACAATGGAAGATTTTGACGAGATGCTTTCTCAAGCTCATAAGAGAGGGATTCGTATCGTTATGGATTTGGTAGTAAATCATACATCGGATGAGCATAAATGGTTTATGGAGAGCAGAAAGTCAAAGGATAATCCATACCGAGATTATTATATTTGGAGAGAACCGAGAGAGGACGGCAGTGCTCCTAATAACTGGGGTGCTTGTTTTGGAGGTTCTACCTGGGAGTATGACGAGCAGACGAAAATGTATTATTTACATTTATTTTCCAAAAAACAACCTGATTTAAATTGGGATAATCCTGCGGTGAGAAAAGAAGTATTCGATATGATGACTTGGTGGTGCGAGAAGGGAATTGACGGATTTCGCATGGATGTTATCAGTATGATTTCTAAGACAGAGGAGATGCCAGACGGTGTTGTGACAGATTTCTACGGTGATTTTTCCCCTTATTGTATCCACGGACCACATGTTCACGATTATTTGAAGGAAATGAATGAGAAGGTTTTATCAAAATACGATATTATGACAGTGGGCGAGACTGCAGGTGTTACGACAGAGCAGGCAAAATTATACGCAGGCGAGGACGCAGGTGAGCTGAATATGGTATTTCAGTTTGAGCATGTAGAGAGCGATAAAAAATATGGCAAATGGACAGATGAGAAGATTCCTCTCACAACTTTGAAGAAGATAATGAGTCGTTGGCAGACGGAATTATATGGAAAGGCATGGAATAGTCTTTTTTGGGATAATCATGACCAGCCAAGAGCGGTATCAAGGTTTGGGGATGATAGAGAAGAGTATCGTGAAGTTTCTGCGAAAATGCTCGCAACCTGTCTTCATATGATGCAGGGGACTCCTTATATTTATCAGGGTGAGGAGCTTGGTATGACGAATTATCCGTTTGAGAGCCCGGCAGATTTTAGAGATATTGAGAGTATTCACGCTTACGAGGAATGGTGCGAGAGCGGAGAGGTTTCGCATGAATTGTTTTGGCCTTGTATTATAAATAAGAGCCGAGACAATGCGAGAACGCCGATGCAGTGGGACGATAGTGAGAATGCGGGATTTACGACGGGGACTCCTTGGATTAAGGTGAATCCTAATTATAAGGAGATTAATGCTAAGGCTGAGCTTGAGAATCCAGATTCTGTTCTTCATTATTATCAGAAATTAATTGCGCTTAGGAAGAAGACACCGATTATGGTTTATGGAAAATATGAGTTATTGATGGAAGATAGTGAGCAATTGTATGTGTATACGAGAACTCTGGGGGAGGAGAAATTGCTTGTGGTATGTAGTTTTACGGACGAAGAAGTGGAGTTTGAGATTCCAGAGGAGTTTGAGGGGGCGGAGTGCTTGATTGCGAATTTGGAGAATGAGTACAAAGATAAAGTTATATTGAGGGGGTATGAGGCGTTTGTGCTTTATAAGAGATGATTTAGAGGGGGGAGAGATTCTTTAGTGATTATTTAGGGGGATGGTGGAAGGAGATGTTGAGGGTATAGGATAGAGGATAGGAGTGGATGGTGGAAGGAGACGCTGAGAGAGGAGGTAGGTATATGTCCCGTAAACACGTTCGTTCCCACGATTTTTCGACATACGCTGATTTTTGCCGCCTCCCGCAAACTCGCGCCTACGGCACTCAAACAGTGCTCCAGCGGCAAAGCTAAGTATATCGAAAAATCGCTCCACTCTCTATCGTTTTCGGGGCATATACCTACCTCCTCTCTCAGCTGTGTATTGGCGGAAACTGTTTTTTTAATCTCATTTTTATAGTATTATTTTTATTCACTTTTGATTGAGTATTGGCGAAGCTTTTTTTGTTAATCTCATTTTTATGGTATCAGCTTTTTCATTTTTGACTGTGTATTAGTGAAGCTTCTTTTGCTAATTCCATTTTTATGGTATTCGCTTTTTTCACTTTTGATTGAGTATAGGTGAAGTTTTTTTGGTAATTTTATTTTTGCTGGTATTATTTTTCTTCTTTTTGGCTTTATTCGGTTTTGGATAGGAAAGACTTTCGATATCGAAGAGGGGTCATATTGGTGTATTTTTTGAATTCTCTGAGGAAATTTCCGGTATTATGATAGCCACATTCTAAACCGATATCTATAACGGGTAAGTCTGAGTTTTCTAAAAAATAAATAGCTTGTTTGATGCGATATTCGTTTACGTATTCAATTGGGGAGCGTCCAATAATTTTTTTGAAGAAACGGCAAAAGTATTGTTCGTTCATATTGATAATGGATGCTAAATCTTTTACATAAATTTTTTCTTTGTAATTTTCCTTGATATAAGAAACTACAGTTTTTACATCTTCTACTCTTTTATCGGGATGTTTATTCGTTGAGGTAAAGAGATGATAGGACGATAAAATTGCCAAAATATGGAGTAGGGATGATTTTGTGTAGAGCTGTGTTGTCAAATCGTTTGTGATGGCGACATCTGTCGGAGGGTTGTTGGCGAGCAGATGATGTCCAAATACTTGTATAATATCGGCAAAGTTCTCTAAAATTAGAGAAAAGGCGGGATGTTCGGGGAAGATAGAGCGAGGGAAGAGGAGGGTACCATTTTGAAGTGGTTGGAGTAACTCTGTCTGCGTTGCATCGTAGGCCTCAAAGCTTAAGATATTTGGGTGAAAGACAATGGCATCATCGCCGAAACTTCCACTTTTTTCTGTTATAATGCCATGAATCTCTCCGGGATTGATAAAATAAAGACATTGGGAGCGAATAAAAAAGGACTCCATATTAATGTCGAGACGAAAATCACCACCTGGGAAATATAGGATTTCAATCTCATCATGCCAGTGATGGTTTACGAAAGTCCCTTTTTCCAGAGCACGAGTCTGATAGATGGCACAAGGAAAAGCCTTTGTTCCGTGAGGACGGATTTCTTTTAGTTGAAAAGAGGGGGCTTGTCTTGAATTCTTCATTATAATTTTGGCTCTGACACTCGTGATTTTTCATGAGGGGAGAGCCGACCTCCTTTCTGTTAAGCGGTTTTGTGATGACGAGCAATCTCAAATAGCTCGTCTGTATCGATAAAGTTTTGTGATAAATCCAAAATTATGGGGAGATTGTCCAAAAACTAAATTCTTTTTAATGTCAATCATAAAATATAACATAAAAACCATGATATACTATAATACAATCTGACTACTCTCCACGGCAAGCCAATGGGTTTTTCGCCATTAATTATAACTTATAAATTAAATAAAGAAGTTTTTGAACAGTCTGTAGAGGCATAAATCTATAAAATAAGTATAAAAAAAAACGGAATAAAAATCAATCTAATTGTTGGATTTGGTTTGGAGAATAATATAAAATTTTTTATTTAGTTTTCGGATTAGTTTTCGGACAATCCCCCCTTTGTAAAATGTTTCCTATGAGCAAAAAAGTGAGCAATTCACATTAAAACTATGTAGTAGTTGGTCTAAAAAAAGAACTTTATAGTGTTTTGCCAGTACACAGCGAAGAGAGACCAAAGATATGTCCTCTAAAAACGATAG
>JAUUSJ010000114.1 GCA_030841965.1 Blautia sp. | reverse complement strand
TCGAAAAATCGTGGGAACGAACGTGTTTTTGGGACATATACCTGCCTCCTCTCTCGGCGTCTCCTCTCACCAATATCTTCCCCACTCCCTCTCTCGGCGTCCCCCCTCACCAATATCTTTCCCACTCCCTCTCTCGGCGTCTCCCCTCACCAATATCTGTCTTCACACACTTATTCCTTCCAAACCCCCTGTGGATACAACCCTTCATCCTTCAACGCCTGAAGCGCCTCCATAACCTGTGGCTTATCTTCCTTATACGTCACTCCATACCATTTATCATCCGACTCAAGAACCGTAACCTCTGCCTTTCCTTCCTTTAGAAGCTCATCCGTCACAAATGGAATAAAAAACTCTCCCTTTAACGGATTCTCCTTCAACGTCTCCTCCAAGAAAGCCGGAAATCTATCTTTCAACTCTCTCAAAATACTCGCATTATACCCCCAAAGATTCATAGAAACCGGCGTTCCATTTGGAATTTCAACCCAAGTCTCTCCGTCATCTTCCGTATAAGCCGCATAATCCCCACGTTTTTCTATCCTCGTCCTCTCATGAATATCCACAAGATGTCCATTCTCATCTGTCGTGCAAACTCCCCTGGACACATGTCCATTTTCTGTAATCGTATTTTCCACATGGTATCCCATCATCGCATACTGATATTTCTCGCCATCTTGGTTCTCCTTTAACCAATTATAGATAATCTGGAATCCCTTCACTCCATAATAATCATCCGCATTAATAACTGCAAATGGTCCATCCACGACATCCTCCACACAGAGAATCGCATGTCCTGTTCCCCATGGTTTTACTCTTCCCTCTGGAACTTTCACTCCCTTTGGAAGCTTTGCATCCAGTTCCTGGAATACATAGGAAACTTCCATCTGCTCCTCGATATGTTTTCCGATTACTTCTTTAAAATCCTTCTCAATCGCTTTTTTAATAACAAAAACGACCTTTTTAAATCCAGCTCGCTTGGCGTCATAAATAGAAAAATCAATAATCGCATTCCCCTGCTTATCCACTGGGTCCATCTGCTTTAGACCACCGTAACGACTTCCCATACCTGCTGCTAAAATAACTAATACTGGTTCTCTCATAATTTTTCCTCCATTTCCATTTTTCTTAAACTTAAATAATCAATCTTCCTCATAGAGAACTTCATGCATTTCCCTAATTCTCGCATCTAAATTTGTATATCTTTTCTGCTCTGTTGTATTTTGAATCATAGCATTTACCATATACTCTGTTCCAACGATTGTCACACATTGTTTGGCTCTTGTGACTGCTGTGTAAATTAAGTTTCGATTCATTAAGACTCTCGGTCCTCCCAAGATTGGTATCACAACTGCTGGATATTCACTTCCCTGAGATTTATGAACCGTGATTGCGTAGGCAAGCTCAAGTTCATCTAGCAAATTGAATGGATATTCGACTAGCTTTCCCTCCTCAAACTCTACCGTTACTTTCTCTGAGAAGGAGGAGATTTCTTTGATTTTTCCCATATCTCCGTTAAAGACACCGCAGCCCTCCTCTAGGACATAACCTTTTTGATTTTTCATCTTCCATTCCAGGTTATAATTATTTTTAATCTGCATCACCTTATCTCCCTCTCGGAAAATGCCGCCATGCACTTCTTTTTCTGCTTTTTGACTGTCTTTTGGATTGAGATAATGTTGGAGTACGATGTTTAACTTTTCTACTCCAAGCTCACCCTTTCTCATCGGCGTCAATACTTGAATATCAAAGCTTGAGGCGTTTACGTAGTTTGGAAGCTTATCTCGCACGAGATAGACAATCACTCCTGTGATATCTCTTGGGTCCTCTCTGTGAAGAAAGAAGAAGTCTTTGCTCTTATTATTGAGCAAAATTTCTTGTCCTGCATTTATTTTATGGGCATTTAGGACAATATCGCTTCGCTCCTTTTGTCGAAAGATTTTGGTGAGCTTTACAACTGGAAATACATTGGACGCAATCATATCTTGTAGTACATTTCCAGGTCCGACGGATGGGAGCTGATTGGCGTCCCCGACAAAGATAAGTCTCGTCCCGCAGACTGTTGCCTTTAGAAGAGAGTATATCAGATGGATATCTACCATGGACATCTCATCTACGATGAGTACATCTGTCTCGAGTGGATTTTCCTCGTTTTTTTGGAATTGAAGTTTAGACCTCGACTCCACGTCTCCGTTTAGCTCGAGTAATCTGTGAATGGTGGAAGCCTCGTATCCTGTCGCCTCTTTCATTCGCTTTGCAGCTCGACCAGTCGGAGCAGCCAGCATAATTTCCATATCCTGTCTTTCAAAATATCGAATTAATGTATTGATAGTCGTCGTCTTTCCTGTTCCAGGCCCGCCGGTGATAATCAAAACTCCGTATTTTGCCGCCATCTTAATTGCCTCTCTTTGAAGCTCGTCTAATTCTATCTTTTCTTGCTCCTCGATTTCTTGGATTTCTTCTTCGAGCTTGCTCTCGTCTATCTCTTCTTCGATTCTTCTCTCGCAGAGCATATTTGCGGTGCTAAGTTCCATAAAATAATAAAATTCGCTATAAATCTGCTCTTCGTCTTGATCTGTTTTCATAACGATTTTTTTATCTAAGACAAGACTCATAAAATGGTCCTCGATATAATCTGGATTTACATTAAGAAGCTCGGATGTTTTTCTTGTAAGCATTTCTTTTGGCAAATATACATGTCCTGCTGCGACCGCCTGCATCAACATATATAAAATTCCAGAGCAGATTCTAAAATCAGACTCCCTGTCGACTCCGACTCTTCTCGCAATCTCATCTGCTGTCTTAAATCCGATTCCCGATATATCTTCCGCCATCTGATAGGGGTTTTCCTTTACAATGCGATATAAATCTGAGCCGTATTCCTGGTAGATTTTCATCGCATAATTGGCGGTGATTCCATACTCAGATAGGAACATCATCGCCTGTCTCATATCCTGTTTTTCCTGAAATTGTTCTGCGATATCCATCGCCTTTCGACTGGAAATTCCCTTAATTTCAGCGAGCCTCTCTGGCTCCTCCTCGATAATCCGAAAGCTATCTTTCTTAAATTTTTTAATAATCCGCTTTGCGAGTTCCTTGCCGATTCCTTTTATCGCCCCTGACGCCAGATATCTCTCCATTCCTCGATTATCTGTCGGTATCTTTGTCTCATAGGAATTTACCTGAAACTGCGGTCCATGCACAGGATGCTCCGTGTATACTCCTGTTGCCAAAATATACTCTCCCTCCGTAATATAAGGAAAGTTTCCAACCAAAATCTCATCCACATCCTCCGACTCTAAGTATAAGACCGTATAGCCATTTTCTTCATTTCTAAACTTAATATGAGACACATATCCTTCTATTTTTTCTTCCACGTGCGCTCTCACCTCCCAAAAAAGGCTGTCGCAAAATTGCCACAGCCTAACTTCATTCCTCTATGTACGATATTGGCACCATATCAAACTTCTTATTATACTTTGCTCTATCTTCGTCGCCTTTTCATATGTAATAATAGATATCATATCATTAGGAGAAAAGGCTTTTTAGCCAACTCCAGAAGCTTTTCTTCTTCTTTTTCATCGTCGTTGTCGCACCGCTGTCCAAAAAGCTTACGAACTTTCCAGTTCCCTCTGCCACAACAAGGAGAGGATTTTCTGCAATCTTTGTCTCGATTCCTGTGCCTTCTGCAATCACCTCATCGATGCCCCGCAGCAATGCGCCTCCTCCCGTCAATAAAATTCCCTGTTCTGAGATATCTCCCAAAAGCTCCGGCGGAGTTTCTTCTAATATAATATGAATCGTATCTACAATCTCTCTGATATTATCGCTAATTGCCTCTCTCACATCATCTGATGTGACATAGATTGTCTTTGGAAGACCAGTCACAAGATTCCTACCTGTCACTTGCACCTCTCCTAAGTCTTCTCCCTCTCTTAATGTTCCAATATTAATCTTTAGCTCTTCCGCTGTCTTTTCTCCGATTAATACATTATATTTTTTGCGCAAAAATCGGATGATTGCCTCGTCCAAATTGTCACCTGCAACTTTGAGTGAGCGACTTACTACGCTATTTCCAAGAGAAATCACCGCAATATCTGTTGTTCCTCCACCGATATCCACTATCAAATGTCCACATGGCTCTGTGATATTAATTCCTGCTCCTATGGCTGCCGCCACCGGCTCTTCTATAAGCTGTACATTTCTGGCTCCCGCATTATAGGTCGCATTTATGACAGCATCCCTTTCCACATCCGAAGCGCCGCTTGGAATACAAATATTAATATCCGGACGTTTACCAAATAAATTCTTTGCCGGAACTTTGCGAATAAAATACTCAAGCATCTTTTCTGTCACAACAGAATCTGAGATAACGCCCTGTCTTAGCGGACGAATCACCTTAATTTCGTCTGGAGTTTTGCCAATCATAGAGCGGGCTTCTTCTCCAATTGCCACTAACTGATTACTCTCTCTGTCAAATGCCACTACAGATGGCTCTTTTAATGCAATCCCTTTCCCTTTTACATAGACCAGTATATTCACTGTACCTAAGTCAATTCCCATATCTGCCTCAGTCATATCTATTTCCCTTTCTTAACTTTATCATCATGATGTTAATTCTACCCTATGGAAGCAATTTCGTCACTTCATAAGGTATCATAAACGAATTTACGTATTTTTTCAATATTTATATTTTCTCTATTATTACATTCTCTAAATAGACTGGGATATCGCATCGCTTCTTATAAAGCTCTTCTTTATAAGTCTATTCCAATGAGTCTCGCCACGTCAAGAGGGGTATCTGCCATATATTTTGGGGAGAATTGAGATAATTCCTCTCTTCCTCGAAATCCCCATACCGCTCCGACTGCGTCGAGATTCGCAGCAATGGCAGTTTTCATATCTGTATTCGTGTCTCCCATATAGAGACATTCCTCTTGTTTTAATCCAAATCTTTCCATGAGAATCTTAACACCCGTAGTATCTGGTTTTTTTGGAATTCCCTCCTGTTCTCCTAAAATATCATCAAAATATCCCTTTCCATATACGGCTTCTACATTTTCAACCGCTCTTTGATGTGGCTTATTTGTGAGAACCAAAAGCTTCATACCAGCCTTTTTCATTGCCTCTAATAATTCTCGCATTCCCTCGTAAGGCTCTAGCTGATAGAGACAATTCTCGGCGAAAAGCTTCTTATAAAGAGGAAGTGATTCCTCATAATGCACAAGTTCCTTATCTCCACAGGCGATAAGAGAGCGCTTCATCTGCATCTTATAACCGTCACCGACGATTTTCATCATCTCCTCCTCACTCAAGGCTCTAAGTCCAAACTCTGCCATAACTAAGTTTGTAGTATAAGTGAGAGAATGGACAGTATTGATAATCGTTCCATCTAAATCAAAAATACAAGCTTTATATTTCATTTTTTCTCCTTTTTCTTTTATCTGCCGTTTTTCATAGGCTAGTTTTTATTATTTTACTATAAAAGCTCTGTCAAGTAGCTATGTGGATGGGAGCTCGCTTCCTCAAATATACAGAGCATCCTCTACCATTCATATCGATGTAACTGTCCCTCAAGCTGCATATTTCTAAAATCAAGTTGTCTTAACGCCTCATATACAACAATGGACACAGAATTCGACAAATTCAAAGAGCGGATATGAGGGAGCATCGGAATACGAATACAGTTTTCCCTATTCTCAAGCAAAATCTCCTCCGGGATTCCAGCGCTCTCCTTGCCGAACATAATATAGCAGTCCTCCTCGTAGGAGACATCGGTATAAGTCTGTCTGGATTTCGTCGTCGCCATATAAATTTTAGCATTTGGATTTTTCTCAAGGAAATCCTCAAAATTAATATAGGTCGTCACATCAAGCTTATCCCAGTAGTCAAGCCCCGCTCTCTTTACCATCTTATCACTGATTGAAAATCCCATCGGCTCAATCAGGTGAAGTCTCGAACCTGTCGCCACACAGGTTCTTCCAATATTCCCTGTATTTGCTGGCATCTCTGGCTCCAGTAATACAATATTTAGCACATGCATCTCCTCCATTTTTCATTCTAAATACTCAATACTCTCAGATTATTTTATATATCTCATCTCCTCTCGAAGGCTCCAAAAATCTCTTTTCTTCCTCGTAATAGACAATACGGTCATTCCCCTTCACTGCCTTTCCGATAATCGCAGCCGGTATCTTCTCTCTCTCTAAAAGCTCCACTAATTCATTTCCTCTCGATGTGGAAATGAGCAGACTTCCATTTGAGAGAAGCTGGTATGGATTTAAGTCAAAAAACTCGCATACCTCAACCGTATATTGACGGATTGGAATTTTGGATAAGAATATCTCGACACCGAGATTCGATGCCGATGCCATCTCCCAGATTGCCCCAAAGATTCCACCCTTTGACACATCATGCATCGCCATGGCACCAAATTCTTTGGCAATCTTTGCCTCCTTCTCGATAGACAACTCAAATATAGCATTCTGTGCCGTCTCGATAAACGGTTTTGCGTATCTTCTTAAGAGTTCCTCCTCTTTTTTTCTCGCAATCTTCGCCGTTCCGTAAAGTCCAATATATTTTGTTAAAACAAGAGCGTCCCCCGCTTTCATGCCAGAGGTTTTTATTAGATTTTCCTGCTTTTCCTTTCCAACTCCTGTAATAGAGAGAACTGGAAGGCTCACTGCCTCGGTAACTTCTGTATTGCCTCCCAATACAATCATATCCCGGAGCTTGCATTCCTCCTCAAGCTCCTTCATAATACGGCGAAGTTCTGGCTCCGTGGCGGAGGGAGGTAAGAGCAAATCTACCATAATTCCAACTGGTATCGCTCCTTGCGCAACTAAGTTATTTGCCGCCAATATCACGGCGAATCTTCCGATTTCATCCGCCTCTCCTATGACGGGATTGGAAGATAATACTAGTATTTCCTCTTGTCTTAATGCAATGGCAGCCGCATCTTCGCCCACTCGAGGTCCTATCACTGCTCCGCTATTTTTTATCTTAATCTGCTTAAAAACAGAACGTTTTAGTATAGATTCTGGGATTTTTCCGATATTCATTATAATCTGGCTCAGACACTCATGACTTTCACCATGAGAAAAAAGCCTCTCTCCTTTCCATTCATCTATCTTTTCATGTATTTGGATATAAAAATATCTCTTAGGAGTATAAAAGCGGAGAAACCATTCCCACTACCATCGCAAGCACAATAATGATAACAAGCACTGCCGCAACAATTCGCGTATTCTTTTTATTATTAAAATTCATCATAATAATCTACCATTCCTTTCGCTTATTTTCCATAAGATACTTCGTCTATTTTAACCTTTTTATACGAGATTGTAAAGACGTTTCACCATTATCCTTTCACTATAAGTAAACGAAAATCTTTCTCTCCTCTCTATCTTAAAGTTGCTAATTCAGATATTTATTAAGTGTCTATCTACTCAATCTTCTAACCTTCAATCTCAACTTCTATCGCTCTCGCCTCGCCAGTCAGCGGGCTTTTCTTATCATAGTCAAATAAAATATGCTGCCTTTTTTCCACTCTCTCCCCTTTTAGGCAAAGCTTTGGAATATCAACCAAAAAAGGCTCGATATGGTATTTTCTTGCCGCCTTTTTGGAATCATACTCTCCCCCAATCTCAAGATAAGAGCGAACTTTTGACTCGGATTTGAAGAAATTCAGATATGGCTTTTTATACGCATTCATATCTGTCGCCCAGACTGGTCTCGCTTTTAAATTTTCCCTCAGATAAAGGTCATAGAGTAAAATCTCTCGAAACTCCTCTCTCTCCTTCCCCCATTTCTCGAAGGCGAATTCCATCAAAATCTCATATCGGGCAATTCGGGTGTGATTTCTGTCATTTAAGTTTTCTCTCGCATAGTAATCCGCTAAATCCTGAAAAAATGAGAATGGACTATCGTATTCTTGCTGCAAATAGGCGAGAGCGTAAGTGAACTGACTACTATTATAATAGACTTCCACCATCTCCTCCACAGCTTTTAACTTTAAAATCTCATCATAGGAAATCCAGTTTGTCTTATATACCTCGTAGACAGGTCGACTCTGATAGATAATCCCATACTCTCTCGCCATCTCATACATATAAGAGCCCTTTAATACCTTCAAAAATCCAAGCTGTAATTGCTCTGGTTTCATACGATAAATATCATCAAATGATTTTTTAAAGCTCTCATAGTCTTCATAGGGAAGTCCCGCAATTAAATCCAAATGTTGATGCATATTTCTCATCTTATGGATTCTCGCCACATTTCTCTCTAATTTTTCCAAATCCATTTTCCTTTTGATTGCCTCGATTGTCCTAGGATTGGTCGACTGCACACCAATCTCAAGCTGAATCAAGCCTGGTCGAAGTGTAGATAAAAGAGAAAGTTCCTCCTCGTCAAATAAATCCGCTGACACCTCAAAATGAAAATTTGTCACGCCATTATCATGCTCTCTTAAATAAGTCCAAATTTCCATCGCATGTTTTTTCTTGCAGTTAAATGTTCTATCCACAAATTTCACCTGTTTTACTTTATTGTCCAAGAAGAAGGCTAACTCCTTTTTTACAAGCGATAAAGAGCGAAAACGAACCGTCTTATCGATAGAGGATAGACAATAGCTACAAGAAAATGGACATCCCCTACTCGTCTCATAGTATAAAATTTTATGCTCAAATTTTTGAAGGTCATCATAGACGAAGGGAAGCTCGTCCATATCCATACATCCCATCTGTGGATTTTCTATTATATCACTGTTCTTTTTTCTATAGGCAATTCCAGGAATCTGGCTCTTTTCCTCCCCCAATAATAATCTTGAGAAAGTTTCCTCTCCCTCCCCACACATAATCAAGTCAAGAAACGGATATTTTTCTAGCATCTGACTCGCATCATAAGAAACCTCCGGACCACCCGCCCAGATTTTTATATGATTTTCCACCTTCTTTAGCTCAGCTGCAATATGAAGCACATACTCAATATTCCATATATAGCAGGAAAATACGACCAAATCCGCCTTCTCCATATAGATATCTCTCAATATATCACTCTCAAACTGATTTATCGTATATTCCTTAATTAAAATCTCATCCCTAATTTTTTTCTTTTTTAATGCATATTTTTGTAAACTATAGACTGCAAGATTAGAGTGAATATATTTTGCATTAATCGCTACTAATAATACCTTCATCGAAAACTTTTCCTCTTTCTAATATTTTTTATCTTTCTCATATTTTTCATTGTTTTTAGTATACTGTATCGCTTATTCCACATAATGACAACTCAAAAGGTATTCAGCATACAAAACTTGGTAAACTGTTTGCATTGACGGAGCAAACATATTCATTATATAATGAATTCATCGTGGTAACAAGTAAAACCTTACCCGCCTACTATTAAGGAGGAATTTCTATGAAATACGATATTTTAAAAGAAAATATGAGACTAAAAAATACAACGCTGCTCGTTCAGCTTAAAATAAAACTATATGATTTAGAAAATACAGAGAGGATTCGCCTTATCGCAGTTTTTCGCTCAGGGCAGGAAGATAGGCGAATTGTCTGTCACACAGACTTAAATTGGAACGAAAATACAAAGGACTTCTTCGTCATCTGTCAGCAGAGAATCGAATTGCCATTTGTATTTTTAGACGGAGCGAAGGAGGAAGATGTCTGTCTTCACTTTGAAATCGAGAGAGCCTACGAGACAATCAAGCTCTTCCCTCTCTACCACTACGAATCCTCTCTCTTTCAAAGACCAAAGAGAGATAACTCACTCTTACAAAATTGTGTTGACAATATCGCCTTCGCTGGCTGTACCCTTATGCTTCCACTCCTCTTACTCGATGGAGTTTTAGCCACAAAGGGAATTCGAAAACTGGATACCGGAGAAAATACCGTGAAATCTGGAAAAAAGGCGATTTTTTTTCACGCCAATACAATCGTTAAAAAAGCATGTAATCGAAGCTATAGCCCGAGAGAGTGGAAGACATCTTACTTAAGCCAATGCTATGAGAAGGAAAAGAAAAGACCTGTGATAGCAAATCAAGTTCTCTTTTTATCGGAGAGAAAGCTTGAAAAAAACAGCAACCTCGACCTTGTTTATCAAAAATTTAAACAAGACCCCTACATAAAAACGGAATTATATGTGAATCCCAAGACAATAGATAAACTAAGTTTTTCTGAGCTTCGGGTGATTGCCAAAAAAATAGCAGAAAGTTCCGTTATTATATTAGAGGATTTCTACCCTCAAATACATTTTTTATCGCTTCGACCAGAGACAAAGCTTCTTCAGCTTTGGCATGCCTGCGGTGCATTTAAGACATTTGGATTTTCCCGTCTCGGCAAAATTGGAGGTCCAAGACAAGATTCCCTAAATCATCGCACCTACGATTATGCATTCGTCAGCAGTCAAAAGCTAGAGCCAGTTTACGCGGAGGCTTATGCAATTCCAACGGAACATATGAAGTCCTTTGGCGTTCCAAGAACGGATTTTCTCTTCGACAATACATATAAGGAAGAGACGAAAAAACGACTTCACGAGGAGTACGAAATTCCAGCAGATAAAAAGGTCATTCTCTTCGCACCGACCTTCCGCGGACACGGCAATAAGGACGCTTTTTATCCGATGGAGAATTTTTGTATCGATGATTTCATGAGTTCTCTGCCAGATGACAGTATTTTACTTTTAAAAAATCATCCATTTATTAAGACTGCTTTCACTTACAGTGAGAAATGGAAAACAAGAGTTTTTGATTTTTCAGAACTTCCAGAAAATATCAACGATTTACTCTTGATAACAGATTTGCTCATCACAGATTATAGCTCTGTTATCTTTGAGGCGTCATTGCTTAATATTCCGATGCTCTTTTATGTATTTGACAAAGATGAGTATTTAAGAGATAGAGATATTTATTATGATTTTGACCATTTTATTCCTGGTCCTGCGATTAAGACACAGAGAGAACTCGAGGAATACACATCCAAGGCATTACATAATCATTTATCCAAGTTAAACTTAGAGCAGTTTAAACTTCAATACTTAGGAGCATTAGACGGCAAATGCACAGATAGGATTTATTCCTTTGTGAAGACAGAAATTTTAAAAATGAAAGATACGGTGTAAATTGATGATACCAGTGTCAAAAGGTCTAAAATCCGATGCAAGTTTACTTGCAAGAGGATTTTTGAACTTTTGACCCTGGTATCATAAAATAAAGGGATATCGAAAACTACATTTTTCAATCAGGATTATCCTTGTTTTGGAAGGATTTTCGTATGATATTGGATTGAAACTTTCGTTTTCGATATCCCTTTTTATGATTCAATTTCAAGCTTTAGATAACTATTTTCTATGGCGCTATCTCGCAAAACGTCAAGCAGGACAAGCCCATAGTTGCCAAGCTGTGTTTCTATGCATTCGCTATGCTCTATTTTGATAAGCGTTGGCTCAAATATCTCCGTGAGCATATCGTGAAAGGCATCAAGATTATGACCGTAGTAGTCTGGGAACTGGAATTGGTCTGCGATATACTCGTGGGTGGTTTGTCTATCTGTCATATGACTTGCGTCCAAGATGATTTGTCTCATTTATCATTCCTCCCCGTAAAGCAAAGTGAAGGTCTCATAATGGTCGTCGGTATAGTAGATTAGACCATCGTTTGAGAATACAATACGCTTTGCGCCTCGTTTATCGGCGTATAAGGTGTCAATATCACATTCCGTATAGGTTCTGCCCGCTTTTTTTGGGAGAAGTCCCTCGTAATTGCCAAAACGGTCACCGCCGATGCATTTGCCTGGGGCATAAGGTTCGAGGGAGCCGCCTGACCAGCCGAGTTTTTCTGCCATTTTTTTGGTGATGAAATTATTTGGGAGCTGGTTATAGGTATGTATATAGAGGGCAACTTCGTCTTTTGAGGTGTAAGTGCCGTCGATATCAATGCTCTCCTCGGAAAGTTCCGTGTTACTGCTCTCTTCTACGTCTGTTAGAGAGTCTGAGGTTTCATCTTGTTGCTCTAGCTGCTCGGTCTCCTGGTTTTGAGGTTGAGAGTCGCTTAGATTGTCGATGGAGCTGCATCCAAAGGTTGCGAAGAGCAGAGTTAGGGCGCAAAGAATGGATAATAGTATTTTTTTCATAAAATTTTTGGGGCATTGGTCCGCTTCTATATATTAGGAAGGGGGAATGCCGTTTCTCCTTTCTGATTTATGGTGTCTGGGAATTGTGAGTTGGACTCGCAATTGTTTTTTTTGCAATTGGTTTTTTACAATTGGTTTTCCATGATATTGTAGTTAGTTTAACATATTTTGGAGGAGGGCTCAAGACGTAATAGTTGGGAAACTCGAATAAGTTGTTTGAAGGGGATTTGAGAATTGCTTGGATAGGATGTTTTATGGAGGGAGATAATGGGGACAAAGGGATAGGGTGGGGACAGACGCTAAGAGAGCAAGCAGATATATGCCCCGTAAACACGTTCGTTCCCACGATTTTTCGATATACTTAGCTTTGCCGCCTCCCGCAAACTCGCAGCTACGCTGCTCAAACAGTGCTCCAGCGGCAAAGCTAAGTATATCGAAAAATCGCTCCACTCTCTATCGTTTTCGGGGCATATATCTGCTTGCTCTCTTGGCTGGGTATTGGGGAAACGTTTATATATAAGATAGTTAATTTACTGATACCAACTAAGTGTGTTGGAAAAATATTTATGTATACTATTAATGACCTCGCAAATCGGATTCCATCAGGGATTTCATGAAGAGAGATTTGGGACCATCTCCCCATGAGTATACTACGTAATATCCTTTATCTCCCACTTTTTTTGAAAACTTTAGCCCTTGGGTATGGTCAATCATATCTGGTTCTTGGCCTTTTTGAACTTCTACAAGATATTCCCATTCATCTTTTCGATACTTGGAATAATATTCTTCTAGTTCGTCAATGGATAGATTGCTTTTTATAAGGATAATTCCCAGATAATCCATTCCATTTCCGTTTCCTGCAAGCTTTCCTGCCATAGAGACGGATTCTAGTAGTTCCGTATTTTCTGGCAGGGGAGTATTTTTTAATTGTTTGGCTACTTTGTGAGCACAATAATCGTTCATTATTGGAATCGACATTGGTATTCCTATTAGCAGGATTATTAATAGAATTCCTAATGTTTTTAATAGTTTTATGTAAATTTCCTTTGCTCTTTTAAATGGTATGACTTTATCTACAATTAAAATGGAGAGGGGAATTCCTATAATCAATCCGATTAGTAAAATTATTATATTCGTTAATAACTTCATTATAAAAACTCACTCCTCTTATTCGTTAAAAATACAAAAAATATGTAATTCATTTTCGTTTCCAGGTCATTATATATTCTTTTTCGCTGGTGTTTTCGTCTATGTTTTCAGATTGGATTTTAAAGCCCTCTCTTTGATAGAAATGGATTGCCCGTATGTTTTTTTGATATACGCTTAAATATAGTTCTTCTTTTTTGTCTTTTGCGAAGTTTAATAAGGATTTTCCTATTCCCTGTGATTGTGCTTTATCGGAAACAAAAATTCCTGCAATATAGTCGTTTTGCAATCCTATGAAGCCCTGTATGTTTTTCTTGTTTTCATAAATATAGACTTCTGCCTGAAAAAGCATTTCTTTTACCATGTCAAAATTAGTTTGCCAGTATTGCGCTGGGATAAAATTATGTGCTTTTATATTGGTATTAAGCCAAATATCTGCTACTTGGTCTATATCTGTTTTTTTTAGTTCTCTAATCATAATAGAATCTCCTATGAATTATTATTGTTTTGCCAGTACTCAGCGAAGAGAGTTCGTCGGTATGTTCTTGAAAAACGATAGAGAGTGGAGCGGTTTTTCGATATACTTAGCTTTGCCGCTGGAG
>JAUUSJ010000113.1 GCA_030841965.1 Blautia sp. | reverse complement strand
GCTGGAGCACTGTTTGAGCAGCGTAGCTGCGAGTTTGCGGGAAGCGGCATATATCGGCGTATGTCGAAAAACCGTGGGAACGAACGTGTTTGCGGAGGATATCTATGCTTCCTCTTTTTGCGTCTGTCCCCACCCCACCCCTCACTCTCCAAAAATTATACCCCCTTCTAACCATTCCATTTTTAACACTTATATAATAATCACATCCTCTTCCTGCAAATAATTTTTACTTCCAAACACCGTTATCTCCTCATACCCCTGTAACTTATACACCCGCACATTATCCTCCGCTCTTAATCGAATATTCAAGCCTTCCATCAAAGTTTTAAACTGCTTTTTATTCAATCTTGCCTCAAAAGCAGATTTTTGTACTCGCACTCCAAAAGAAGATAAATACTTCGCAAACTTTGTCCTATGCTTATTATCACTTATATCATAAATAATAAGCACAATATATTTTTTCTCTTCATAAAAATCATATTCTTCCAATATACTTTCCCCCATTTCCCCCTAATTTCATCTAATTCCCTCTAATTCCCTCGAATTTCCTCTAATTCCCTCGAATTTTCCCATTTCTCTCCCCACCCCCTCTTTTATCGCAACCTTATCGGCTCATAATACTCCAAACTCTGATTATCTATACACCTAGATAAATTCATCACCTGCCACCAAATTGCTCTTCGAAAACTCACTGGATGTTCCAGATAAGACAAATAATTCATATTCGACTGCATCTTTTTCTCCAACTTATACACTAATTTTTTCACCCCAGAATTATTTATAATAATTCCACCATTCTCCTCATTTTTTTGAAACTCCTCAATCCCAATTTCATTTCCCTGAATTAAACTCAAAACTGTGGCGTCAACTAAAACCGCTCTCCATTCCTCCAATAAATCACTGACTAATGCAGGATGATTATCTTTCAACTTATGCATAAACCCAATATACGGATTTATATTTCTATTTTCTAACTCCGCAAAAATCTCATAAAATACAATGGTATACCCCAAACTTATCATTGCGTTAAAAGCATCTTTTGGAGGTCGTCGATTTCTTCCCGAAAATTGGAATTCTGTCTTAATCAACTTCGATAACGCCTGAAAATAATAACGCGCCGCATTTCCCTCATATCCCATAGCTGATTCAATACTATCTGCTGCCATTATTTTTCTCTCACTAATATCAAGCTGCCTCAATTCCTCACTTAAATTTTTATTCACTCTTCGATTATATCTTTTTAACACAATCTTTTGATTATGAATTTTACTCTTTAAAATTTTCTTCGTAAATTCAAGTGTAAATTCCAAATTGTCGCTCAAATATATCTGATTCTTTAATCTCTCTGGGTTTCCATGAGAAGTAGAGACGAGTCGTCCAAAATACCTTCCACGTTTTGACAAGAAACTCACTTGAATTCCTCTCCTTAAGCATTCCCTCATACAGGCATTACTCATTGTTATATTTCCAAAAATCACAATAGATTCTAAGGTTTCAATCGGAAGCATTCTTTTCGACTCATCCTTCCCTATTACATCGACAGTTCCCTGACCTAGATTAATTTTAGCTCCATATTCCATCACATATAGACATGCCATATTCATCCACCATTCCTTTCATTCTAAACGAATATAAATAGCAAACAGATATGTCCACTAACACAGACTCATCAATCCATGAAAGCTATCTGCTCCACCTCTCTTTCATTTGATTTTTAGTTGAACGAGCTCGATAAATAAACATGCTATTTTTTATCTTCGTCCCCTTGCGGGGAACAAATTATATATAATATATCAAACTATTTTTCCATAGCTTTTAGTTTTTGAATCTTACAAACTCCCATCTGCATTAATTTTCCTTCATAAACGGTACATTTTAGAACATGTGGAGAAGCTCCTTTTTTCAGGTCATCTTGATGTCTATGTTCTTTTCTCGCCTTTCCACTAATCGTAGCATCCAAAATCTCACTGACTTGGCGCACTCCCTCCCGACCATGAACAATCGAGTAAGTCACTGTTTTGGACGGATATCCTACCCCTCCTCCGAGAAGCAATAAATATTTCTCTTCAGGAATCTTAGGGCAATTTTTAAAGCAAGACATAAATTCCTTCTTATAGTTTTCCCAGAACTTTCGAATTGCTTTTTGCACCTCCCCCATTTTGTAAGGAAATAATTGAGTGTCAATTGTGATAGTAAACGAAATTTTAGTTCCTGGTTTTAGGCATTCCCTCAATATATTCAATTTTCCCTGAGAACCATCGACCTTCAAATCTACCTTTTGGCAAAGACATAATCTCTCAGGAGAAATCGGTTCGCTATCCGAGACATGGAATCCCGCCATAACATCATTTACTTTATCCTCTTTCCTCACACCCTCACATCGCGTTCTATGAAGCAATTCTTCATCAAGCTCCCTTGCCTCATAAGATAAATATTTGCTTCTATTATCTTTTCTTGCCGTTTTTATTTTATTGGCATATTTCTTTTGTAAATTTATATCTTCCAAAACCAGATAACTCATTAGAGCATTCCGAAGCATTCCTTTTATACTACTGCCAGGTACATATGGATTCCCGTACGGGTCTTTTACAAACGTCAATATCTCCTTTATGCTCCTAGCCGCCGCATCAATATCTGCCATATCTTCCACTCTCGAACACCAAGATGTATACTCTGTTTTTGAGATTTGATAATCTCTCAAAAATCGCAATAAATCATAATTCTCCCGCACCATATAATCCTCATACTGCCTTAATAATTTATGCTTTTTTAATTCCTCAAACATCTTATCCATATCTGGAATTAAAATTCGATTTGCAAAACGATCATAAATATATTCCTTCTTCGTTATGGTACTTCCACTTCCAATAAAAACAGGACTTAATGTTCGAAATGTCAATTCATATGTTTTTAAATAAGACTGCATTATCTCACCCCCATAAACAGTGGTTTTGCGTATCGATATACAGGATGTGACCCATATTCTGACACATCATAGATATCTCCCTCAAATTTCTTTAAAAATGAAGAACCTGCTTTCAATAAATATATATCCTTTTTCTTCTTATAAGAATTGTTTGAATAAGTTGTAGATGCCACAAATCCACTTCTCTTTGCAATCGTATAATTTGCTTTTTCTAAGGCACTCTCTATTTCCTCTTCTCTAGGTAATGAGATGGAAAGACTCATATATAATTGAAATTCTCCCTCCATTCTTTTTGCTAATTCTTCTGGCAACTGTCTCATTTTCAGCTCAAATCTTCCAAATCCAGATGTAAGCTCCCCGCCAATTCCAGTATAGGAGAGTGATAATAATAAATCATTGATAAAGTCAAAATCCTCTGCTCTCTCATATGCTAAAATAAAATACAGGCCACAGTCTTTTTCAAATTGAAAACTTCCAACAGAATAAGGGGTGGCATCTTCTCCCTCCTTTATCGCCGCCTTTTCAAGAAGCTGCTGCCTTCCCAAGTTTTTTAATTTCTCAACTTCTTCTTTTGCTCTTATCTCTCCTCGCAAGAATTGTTCTATCTGCTCTATCGGAATATATTCTAATCTCTTATTATATTTTTTCTCTGAGATATCTTCCTTCGTTTTTCTCTCTTCTCTCATTAGGGGCTTTGGAATATAAAATATATCCCCGATATAAGGCAGACTATCGGATATTTTTATTTTATCCTCCCTCACAAGTGCTACAAGATGATTCAATTGTTTTTGTCCCATTTTAATCGCCTCATGACATAGAGCAGAAAAAATCGTATCCGCATACAGCGTTTTTTTTATTTTTCCGAGACTTCCATCTCCAAAATGAACATTCGTCAAAAAATTCATTTTAAAAATCTTGTATTTCATCTTTTCCTCCCAAAATAATCATTTCATATACTATTTTTCTACTTGTTTTAATAACGCATTGCAACGACTTAATATCGTCTCATCTATCTCACCCACTACTTCTTCCGCCTGCAAATCTTTAAATTTAATCTTTCCATAGCCTCTCGAACCATTTCCACCAAGATAATCATACTGCAATAGCCTCATTCCATCTAAGATAAGAGAAAAATCATCCTCTATCTCATCCAATTCTTCTGCATCATAAATAATGGATAAGCGATACTCGCTTCCCCTTACAACTCGCTCAATCTGTCTTGGATTAGCCACGGCTGTCATACGATTAATTGTATTTTCAAATTTTACTTCTGTCGCAGAATTTAAACCCAACTGTCTAAGCTCTTCCATATTGCTGAGCATCATATCTGAGAAAATAAGTCGGCTTCTCTTTTTTTTCTCTGCCGAACCGAATAATCTTAAAATTCTCTCATCATCTTGGTCATGAGTTTTCACAAGTCCCTCATTATATTGCTTGGCAAGCAAAGCTCTCATCTTTCCTTTTAGGCTACTTCCTGGTATCATCGGTCTATCTGATAATGTATCTCGAATTACTGGAGAATCCACTGCTCCTATCGCTGAAAATGTTGTACTACCTCCAATATGCATTCCTGTACATACCTCAATAATTCCTGTAATTTCTATTTTTGCGTACATATACTCTTCCTCCCTATTAAAACTATCTGCCTTAAATTTTTCCTTATCTTTATTGGATTTTTAAAATCTAATCATCTTTTTCTACATAAAATTTCCTGTATGCGACAAGTGCCTCCATATAATGACAAAATACAATTAAATTTTCCTTTTCTCTCCCAATCTCGTCCATCACATGAAAAATATTCGCTGTATTGACAAACTCTTTTACGTTCTTATCTCGTCCCGCCTCGTAGGCAAAACGCATTTTTAAATACTGAATTCTACTCAATATATCATCATCTAGCTGTTTTTCCTTACTATGCATCGCATCATGATAAATCTCAGAAATCATCGAGAGAAGATTTCTAATCTTAGAAGTAGTAATTCCAATACTCGCTCTTCCATTCTTATCTCGTTTTATCATTGATTTTATAACTTTCTCAGCCTCATCCACATAATTTAATTTTGTCAACTTCATCTTTCTACCTCCTCGCGAACTAAATAGGCATAAATATAAATGGCTGTCATTGCCTGCCTGCTATCTTCTTTATTCTTTTTCCATTCATAAATCTTTTTAGAAAATTCTCGATACTCTTGCCTTTCTTCCTCATTCTCTGTATCAGGCTCTAACCTAGAAAGCATATAGGCTAGTCTTGCTAGATTAATCTTTTCTTCTCCTCTAAATAAATCAAGCAGATGATAGAGAAAATTTTTTCCTCTATCTTCAGATTTAGAAAAGAAACTATAAATTATTTTAAATTTCTCCTCAAGCACCTTCTCAAGAAAGACATCCCAGGCATATGTATTCCCTTTTTCAAATACTGTAATGGCGTTTTTCTTTATCTCTCCACTTGCATCTTTTCTATTCTTAGACTCCTCTTCGAGCTCTCCTGTCTGTTCTGCCATATAAGAAATCGGATACTTCGGAAAATAAATTCCAAGTCCAGCCGAGATAGAAATTGCCTTCTGCGTATATTTCGCTAAGTCCTGATACAAATCAATAGAAAACTCTAAAATATCCTTCCACGCACCGACGATAAAAACATCATCTCCTCCAGAATAGACTATCGCCGCTCTTCTCTTTTCCTCGCTCTCTCCGTCTAAACTATAAACTCCTTTTTTCAATATATCATTCATATACAGCTTAAAAAATAATGATAATTTTCTCGAAAAAACGGAAGTTCTAGATAATGTATTATATTTTCCCTTCGTCTCTTCGTTTTCAAAGCCCTGTACAAATGTCTTCCCAAGATTATCGATATCGGCTCTTAAAACTGCAAGTCTTTTAATTCCCTTTGCTCCCGCCACTAACTCTTCAAATGTATCGTGACTCTTATAATCGCCAACCCAGAGTTTAGTAGAAATAGAATCTCCTGTATACATCTTATTTTTACAGTAAGCTCTAATATACTGTGGTTGATTTTTTATTCTATTTTTTAATCTTTCTTTTGTATCTGTAACGAGATATCTCTCTGGGAAAATAGGAATCGCTTTTTGAGACTCTTTCTCACTTATAATCGTGAAAAAATCATCCTTTACCATTCCTCTCGCCAATACAAGAAATCCACTACATATCTCACAGAGATTTTCCTCCCCCAATCGGTCGGAGCGATGACAAATTCTGCATTCTCTCTCATGTTCCATCTTAAGTCCTTTATTCAAAAACAAAATTTGTTTCGCACTATAGCGATGATTTTTCTTATCTAACATTTTTTCTGAAATTTGAGAAAAGATTTCTCGATAAGAACCTTCTGGCTCATTTTTTAAATCATTGGCACTGCAAGCTGCATAACCAAATCCCATATAAAGTCCCGTTTTAAAATATTCCAAAAGCCATTTATTTAGTTTTTCTTCTATCTTCTCCAATTTAGCTATCGCTATTTTTGTATTTGGTAACAGAAAATAGGCATGTCCTCCGCCAGAATAAATAAGATTTGTTCTGGAAAGCCCCTCTGTATCAAAAATTTCATCAATTACATTCTCCATGAAAATTTCTAAATAAAAAGACCTTGCTCGCAAATTTTTCAAGGCATCTTCATTCTGAATGTCATAAATAAACGCCTGGATACCAGAGATATCTATACTGGCAAGTAAAAAAACCTTTTTATTATAGAAATTTGCACTTTCGTCAAATAGTACTTTTTTGTAATTTCTTTCTCCATTTTCTTCGAGATATTGATAAATACAATTTCCAAATGCCGCTGTAAGCTTTACATGATCGTATAAAGAGATATCTGGTCGCTCTCCCTTTGCTGTAGAAGATGGGATATAGGTTAGAGTTCCCTCCATCACTTCCAAGAGAGAATTAATATAAGCATCCTCATATTTTAACTGATTCAAAATATCAGTAAGGTCTTGCTCTATTTTTTTATAAAAGCTATCCTGATACGGTATCTTTTCTGTTTTTGGATAATTTATTTTTCCTGTGTTTTCCAAAGTAGCTGCCTCATAATATGCAGATTCTCTTCTTCCATTTAAGATACTAAATACTGCCTCTAACGGTATATTCTTATCAAATCCAAACTCACCAGTTTCGTTTTCTCTCCGGTCTGTTCTTGCAGCAATATTATCCGCCATATATGTAATATAAGCAAGTGAGTTCGTCGCTATATTCGCTCTGCTAAGTGGTTTTGCGTGATGAAAGCGAACCTGGTCTAATATATCATTATCCTCAATATGCAACCTATTTTTCAAAAAATCATAGCCACTCTCACTGTGATTTCGCCCATCATTGGCACGGTATAAAACCTTTCCTATATCGTGTAGCAAACCACCGATTGTTATTTTTAATTGTGTATCTGTCATATTTTATCCCTCCTTTTCCTCTATCTCAATCGCACCCATTCCCATCGCTGTCTTAATTCCAACTCCACAATAAGTGCCAAATTTCATCAACATCCAAGCAAGATTTACCATCTGCTGTGGACCTGAAACTTTTATCGTCACTTCTCCAATAAAAGCAGGAATTCTTATCCCCTCCATCGAAAATTTCGTGCTCTGCAATTTATACTGTATAATAGAACTATACTGTTCATATTCTTTTAATATCTCTTCATCAAAACAACTATTTTCCCTTGCACAACTATCATATCTCAACATAAGACTTTGAAAAATAAGCCTTGGAGTCGGAAAGATACAATAAGTTTTATTTTGCTTAAATGCAGTAGGTGTCTTAAATTTTATCTTCAAAAATCGTTGTCTATCTACAAAATAATAATCTTGCAAAAGCTTATCATAACTTATCTGCTCTCTTTTTTTTCCAACTATATCTAGAGAACAATCCCTATTTCTCATATAAATCTGCTTAAATCCTTCTTCCTCTAATGGAACCAGAATCTGTTCTGTCGCCTCGACATTCAATGTATTCACAACCCAATACAACCTCTCCCCTTCTCGAATAAAGCTTTGGCTATAAGGATGGAGCTGTGATTGGTGTAAAACTTCTCCATAATTTCTCGAAATTTTTTCCATTAAAATTCCTTGCGTCAAAGAAGAATTATGGTAGGAAAAATTTTTTGGATTATCGCTCGCTAATTCCATCACTAATTTAGCTATCATTCTATTCCCTCTCTCTTTATATTATTTCTTATTGTATCATAAATGAGTCTGATAGTATACAGTGTATCTTATATTTCTTCTTTCTCTTTGTTTAGACATATTCTATCATACCTTTTTCCATTTTTTTTGCACAATCTATTTCTTTCTTCTTTGACCTATGATAAACTATTAGAATATCATACATGGTAATGTCTGCATCAACAGACATGTCCGTTCACTAAGGAGGTATACGATATGAGCCTGAATCAAACCAAAAAGGAAAAACTCACCACTCTTCTCTATCAATCTTTTTTATCCTCAGAAGAGCTCTCAATTAACGATATTATGAAAATTTTAAATTCCAGTAGAAGAACTGCCTATTATTATATAGAACAACTAAGAAAAAAAGGAATCACTATTGATTCCAAAACAAAGCACGGCAAATCTTATTATTTTATAAACCAGAAAGATACCGACTATCTAAAATACAAAGAAATTAATAAAAATATTTTAAGAAAATATGCCATTGTTCAGATGCTTCAAAAAGAACCTCTCACAAAGGCAGAATTACGAAAAAGATTTTCTCTCTCCTCCTCTCACACGAAAAACACAGAGGAAACTTATTCTCTTGATATAGGAAAAACAAAATTTTATCAACTCATAGACGAATTAATCGAAAGTAATGAACTTACTTATGATAAAAATAAAAGACTTCTTCCCACAGGGAATCAAATTCCTTTTCATCTTTCCCTGTCCGAAAAAGATTTCTGGCAAACTTATTCGAGTTTAGAATTACTCTCACCTGGGCATCCATATTATTCCCAGCTTATCTCTGTCTACCAAAAACAAAGCATATTAATTGGAGACCTAGATTTTGAAGAAAATCAAACTATATGGAAAGACTATTTTATTTATGGCAAAAAATATCCAGAATTTAGCCAACTACAACTTCTGCTAAAAAAATTAAAACCTTATCCATATCAAGAAAAAGCTTTAATTTACACTTATAAAACACAGACCAACGATACCGTCTCCGTTATGCTTGCAACAGGACTCCTCGTCTATTCTCTGGAAAAAGATAAATTATATATTATCGGAAATACTCTTCTCACTGGAGAAGATATTATCATTAATATCTCGTCTATCTTATCCATAGAAACTACAGAATTTTCCAACCAACATTTTCAATCTTCCTATTATTTACAATTATATGAAGATATGTTTAGTATCTCTATTGAAAAACCTGTAAGAGTCGTTATTGAGTTTGACTATATTTCTAATATTGCTCTCAAACTCCAACAACTTGCCAGCCAAAGAAAAAAAGCAAAAATTACGATAAAAGAAAATAAACTTATTTATACAGATAAAATCAGCGGATTAAGCGACTTCGCCAACTATCTACGTCGCTTTGGAAACAACTTTCAAGTGATAGAACCCCTAAAACTTCGTGAAAGAATGGAATTTTCAGCCAGAAGAGCTCTAAATAGATATGAAGAGGAGAATTTCGACAATGAATAAAATGAATGATTTATATAATCCCTACCAACGTTTACAATTATACTTTGCATGGTTTTCCAATGATGAATCTCTTCTCTTAGATGAGAATTTTCCTCTTGGTATTTCCATGTCAAGACTCTGTGAAATAACCCAACTTCCAATACAGGTCATTCGAAATGATATCATACATCTTTTAAAATATTCCAACAAACTTTTGCTTGAACTTGTAGAGGAAGATACAAATTTCACAACTTTAAACCCTCTCTATGATTTAGAGCATTTATGGTATACACTCCCTATCTCCCCTATTTTAGAAAATCTTGTTCTAAAAGGTGTCTTAGATTTTATTCCTCTCCATCTTATCCAAAATGAAAAATCTTCCTTTCATTTATTTTTAAGTACAGAGGAATGGATTGCTCTAGATGCCTATAAACAGGAAAATAATTCCTTTTACCATGCTTTATCGGATATTTCCTTTTCCATAAAAAATAGCTATCATTTTATCAAATGCAATTATTTACAACAAAAATTGGAATTGATTACCCAATCCATCCATAAACAATACTGTCTATCTATGGAATATCGCACAACAAAAAACCACCTATACCATCTTGTTTTTCAGCCCTTAAAACTCGTATACGATTCCTCTGAAAATTCCTACGCAGTAATTGCTTTTTCAGAAGAAACATTCCAAGTATATCGACTAGAGCATATTGAAAAACTAGAAATTATCAAAAAAAGCGTCAAAATTCAAAAAGAGATTTTACAAAAACTTGACAACCTCTTACCTAACGTCTGGGGACTTACGTTTAACGAACCGCCCCAAAGAGTGAAAATCAAATTTTATAATGAAGCAAATGTATGGAGTAAAGTAAAAAATGATCTATCCTATCGAACAAACGGCAGTCTATATGAAAAAGATGGATTTTTATTTTATGAAGACAATGTATATGGTATTTCTGCCTTCTGCTCATGGATATATAGCTTTGGTAGCTCTGCCATCGTAATCGAGCCATCTGACCTTAGAAAAACAATTATCGACTCCTTTCAAGCTAGACTCCACCAAAAATCTTCTTAAACAGACGTATACTTACTAACTCTTCAAGTAATTATACGTCTGGGATTCTAATTTAGTAAGAAAATACAATGAAAAAGGGACTATCGGTAAATTTAAAAAATCCATTTTCCGACAGCCCTTTTTCACAATTTTATTTATTTTCTTTTTTCTTTTGCTCAATACAAAAATCCATAAAGCTCTGATAAGCTCGGTACGTCTCTTCATCAAAACAAGTGATCACGATCGCCATACCGTACGACTCATGCTCTGCAAGCCATTTCGAGAGGGTTGCCACTGCCACTGGAACCGCTTTTCTAAGTGGATACCGATAAGCTCCTGTCGAGATAGAAGGAAATGCAATGGAGTGAATATTATTTTCTCTCGCAAGTTCTAGACTCTTCCAATAGCAGCTTCTAAGTAACTGCTCACATTCCTTTTCTCTAGCTTCTGAGTAAATCGGTCCTACAGTATGAATAATATACTGAGCCTTTAACTCATATCCTCTCGTAATCTTAGCCTCACCTGTTTTGCAGCCATTTAGTGCTTTGCAAGCTTCCAAAAGCTTTGGACCTGCTGCCGCGTGAATGGCTCCATCGACTCCTCCACCTCCAAGTAAAGAAGAATTGGCGGCATTGACAATACATTCACATTTGCTCTTTGTAATATCTCCTCGTTCCAAAAAAATCTGATTTTTCTGTCTCATCGAGTCAAAAATCATCTGAATCATCTCTTTTTTCATCATAAATGGCTGACTAAAGGCGTTAATCGCAACACCGACACATTCCTTTGTACTGAGCACCAGATTAAAAAATTCCGCTATCTTGCAAGAAATTACAAATGTCATAGTTCCCTTTTTTAGCTCTTCCTTGCTCGTAAAAGCAGAAAACCACATCTCTCCATTCTTCCCTCTTAACGCCTTTAGCTGAAGCTTTAAATTCTCCTTCGACTGAATCGGTTCCCCAACTCTCACGTCAACTCCATCCAACTTATCAAACTCAGATGTCGGAATATCCACTGGTATAATAAATTCTCCACCCTTATGCATACAAGACCGAATTTTTTCCAATACATGAAGTGAATTTTCTCTAGAAGGCTCCTTCGCCGCAGAAGCAATCGCCTCTTCTATTTTTTTATTTTGTTCATATATATCTTGCATATTTCCTCCATACCGCCTCTTTTTTTAGGCTCTCTTCTATCGATATTTTCCTTTATTATACCTTTTCCCCGTACAAAAAGTCAATTTTTTTATCGAATCCTCTCCCCGTCCTTTACGACAGCCTTAATATGAAGCTCTCTATCGAGCAATACTACATCCGCCTTCTTTCCAACTGCAATAGACCCATAACTATCATACACACCAAGACATTTCGCTGGATTCTTTGTTGCACACGCCACCGCAATCTCAAGTGGAATCCCCATCTTCAAAACCGCAGTTCTCATACATTCCATCAAGTTCGTAACCGACCCTGCAATCGCACCGTCAGAAACCAAAGTAGCCTTATTCCCCTCCACTTTGACATCCAACCCTCCAAGAGTATAAATTCCATCTGTCATCCCCGTCGCTCTCATGCTATCACTAATCAAAATAATCCTATCTCCTCCAAGCATAGAAAACGTCGTGCGGACAGCCGATGGGTGAATATGAATTCCATCACAAATCAACTCCGCTGTCACATGTTTATTCTCAAAAACCGCTCCGACTACACCGGGGTCTCGGTGATTAAATCCAGTCATCGCATTATATAAATGGACCGCATGAGAAGCCCCCGCCCGAAACGCCCTATCTGCGCTCTCAAAGCTTGCATTTGTATGAGCAAGTGATATCTTCACTTCCCCTCTCATCTTCTCAATAAATTCTGTCGCATCTTCGCTCTCTTCTGGAGCCAGACCGATAAACTTTACCAATCCATCCGACGCCCTCAAAAATCCTCTCGCTATCTCCTCATTACATGGAAGAATATTTCTCGCATCCTGCGCCCCTTTTTTTGCTGGACTGATAAAAGGCCCCTCCATATTAAGCCCAATCAAATCCGCCTCATCCGATTTTCTCTCTCTTCTCTGCTCTTTTTGATACTGCGCTGCCGTAGCCAAAATACTATCTAGCTCATCAACCGGCAAAGTCATCGTCGCAGGACAGATAGCTGTCACACCGACAGAAGCCTCATACTTTGCAATCTGCCTAATCGCTTCCTTTGTTCCATCGCATACGTCATATCCCTTGCATCCATGAAAATGCAAATCAATTAATCCCGGAATAGCATAGCAATCCTCTCCGTCTATTATCTCCTCTTCCATCCCGCCTTGTTCTACTTTATCCTTCGTCGAAAACAATCCATCTTTTATATAAATCTCTCCATCTACAAATATATTCTCTTCTGTATAGCGTTTTACATTTTTAATAACCATTTATTCTCTCCTCTTATCTCATTTATTTCTATTTTTCACTCCGACACCCAACGCTCTCAATGTATCACTGTGAAGTTTCTCCTTTAGCTGTCTATCCTCCTCCTGATAATTTGCATAAATAATATCCAACATAACAAGCAAAGGAAACTGCGGAGAAATTGCATTTCCATAGTTTAACTCCTTAAGCGACGGCACAAGAACTACTTCCGTACAAAACTCTGAGAAAATATCCTTTTTATTCGCTGTAATCAAAATCGTTTTAGAACCCTTTTTGCTCGACTCCTTCAACAAATATAAAATATCCTTTCTAGCCCCACTAATACTAAGTCCAACCACCAAGCTATTTTTATCCTGAAAAACAGTCTGCATTCTCATCTGGTCACTCTCTAAAATAGCTCGAATATTTAATCCAAGTCTCATAAAGCGAAGCTCCATCTCACTCGCCGCATGACCTGAGCTTCCCTTTCCACAGACAAATACTCTCGACGCCTCACTCAGATACCCACAAATTCGCTTTATCTGTTTTTCGTCCTCTAAAGCATACGTTTTATTCAAAAGCTCCTGATAAGCATTTAATACCATTCTCGTATTCCCAGTAACCGATGCTTTCTCCTCCACAAAAGTCTTCTCGTACTGATAGACAAACTCACGATATCCTTTATAACCACATTTTTTAGCAAATCTAGATAAAGATGCCTCTGAGACAAATAATCTTTTGGAGAGTGACTTTGCTGAAATATCTATTTTCTCCTGATTGTGAATAAAAAAATCTGCAATATTTTTCTCTACATTTGTAAAACTATCGTATTTTTCCTCAATAATCGGAATAATCGATTCCACATAGTATTCCATTTGTGTCTCCTTTCTAAATAATGGGAAGAGACGCTGATAGAGGAGAGAGGTATATCCCCCTCAAACACGTTCGTTCCCACGATTTTTCGACATACGCTGATTTTTGCCG
>JAUUSJ010000320.1 GCA_030841965.1 Blautia sp. | reverse complement strand
ATTTCTGTATCTATGAAAAGGACTATGAGCAGTACGTCAAGTTAGGGACACCGCTTGATGAAGCCGACATTATCAACCGTTTTGAGATACGGCTTCGGAATGAACGTGCCTATTATGCAGTACGGGATTTGCTGACGTATTATGACGCAGAACAGACCGCCTTTTCTATCATCAATCAGTATGTGCGGTTTGTTGATGAAGAACCAGACAAGCGAAAAAATGACTGGAAGCTCAATGACCGCTGGGCTTGGTTTATCGGCGATAACAGACAGAGCTTGAAGCTGACGACAAAGCCAGAGCCTTACACCTTAGACCGCACATTGCGGTGGGTACAAAGGCAGGTAGCACCGACCTTGAAAATGCTGAAAAAGATTGATAAGGGAAATGGTACAGATTACATGGAAACAATCGAACAGCAGGCAAAGCTCACAGAAAAGCATGAAATGATAATCAAACAGCAGACGACCCCTGCAAAAGATTTAGTGGAAAGTTAGGAGTGATAAAAAATGTGGGTATTATTAAAAGACTTCCTGCTGGTATCTATGGGAATGGGTATCGGCGTGGTCTTGATGTGTATTTTGAATGTCGGCAAAGAAGCTGACTGTAAAATGAAACAATTAGAAGAAAGTGAGGACAATTAAATGAATTTCGGACAAAATCTTTACACTTGGTTTTTAAGCAACGCACAGAGCTTAGTGCTTATGGCGATTGTGGTTATCGGTATCTACTTAGGGTTCAAGCGTGAGTTTTCCAAACTTATCGGCTTTTTGGTAGTTGCCTTGATTGCTGTCGGCTTGGTATTCAATGCTGGCGGTGTGAAAGATGTACTGTTAGAGCTGTTCAATAAGATTATCGGTGCATAAAATTTTATTGTGGTGCTGATATGAGAATGTTATAATTTGAATGTTGTATTACATAAAACGCTGTACTTACCAGAAAAATCTATGAATTTTGTATATTATACAAGGTTGCAACTTGAAGTTGCTAATGTGCATTTCAAAAAATATAGAATATAACATTATGGCTTGATAAAATTTATTCATCAAATCATAGGAGGTATCACACAATGAGTTTAGGAGAAAAAATCTTTAAATTAAGAAAAGAAAAAGGAATATCGCAAGAAGCTCTAGCTGAACAAATAGGCACTACTAGGCAGGCGATTAGTAAATGGGAAAACAATCAAGGGTTTCCAGAAACAGAAAAGCTTTTACAATTATCAAACATTTTTGAAGTATCTACGGATTATCTTTTGAAAGATGAAAAGACTGTGAAAAATAGTGAAGAACGAGGATATTATGTAAGCAAGGAAATGTCGATAGGGTTTATCGCTAATCAGAAAAAATTAGGACTTTATCTTGCTCTAGGGGTTATGCTTTGCATTTTTGCTGGAATGCCATATACCTTGTTTTTAGATAATATGACTTGGCGTTATTTAGGTATGGCATTTTGCTTTGTGGCAGGAATTATATTTTTTGTCGTAGCAATTTTTTCTGAAAAACAAGAGTACAACATTTTAAGGCAAGAACCTTTACTATTTGATTATGAATATCTAAAAGAATTGAAAAGCGAATACGTTTCAAAAAAGAAAAAATATGTAATAGTTGCTGTTCCTTGTACTGTTCTATTTATAGCAGGACTAATTTTCTTCCTATTTACTGTGAAAGGCTATATTTCATGGACAGAATACCATTCCTTTGCATTTTTCGGTCTTGCCGTTGGAATGTTAGGTTTTGTATATACAATCAATGTTATGGAAACTTATGAACTATTAGTGAAAAATGAGCAATATTCAACGAGTTTCTTTTTCAAACTAAAAAGAAAAATTAGAAAGAGATTAGGATAAGTTACAATTTAATATTCATACAAAGCAGTTAGTCTTAGGATTGACTGCTTTTTTCTTACCAAAATTTCAGATTGGA
>JAUUSJ010000112.1 GCA_030841965.1 Blautia sp. | reverse complement strand
CGGCACTCAGACAGTGCTCCAGCGGCAAAGCTAAGTATATCGAAAAATCGCTCCACTCTCTATCGTTTGCTGGGCAGATACCTGTCTCCTCTCTCGGCTGGGTATTGGAGAAACATTAGATATTAAGAATTGCAAAGACGTTTTGGTATTGGAGAAACATTAGATATTAAGAATTTTATTGTAATATTTGACATTACAATCTGTTTGAACTATAATCATTGTATAGATTCAATTTAGAAAGAGAGGAATGAGATATGCAGATTTCAAGCCGTTTCACAATCGCTATTCATATATTTGCCTGTATAGATACATTTAAAGATGAGTTTAAAATCACAAGTGATTTTCTAGCTTCCAGTGTGAATGTTAATCCAGTGATTATTCGTAAGATACTGTCGCAATTGAAAGCGAATGGACTTGTGAATATTCAACGAGGAACTGGCGGTACTTCCATCGCTAAGCCGCTTGAAGAAATTAATTTTCTGGATATTTATCGCGCAGTAGAATGTATAGAAAATGGCAAACTTTTTCATTTTCATGAAAACCCAAATCAGAACTGTCCTGTCGGGAGGAATATTCACAATGTTTTGGACAGTAAATTAGAGCAAGCTCAAAATGCGTTAGAAAATGAATTGCAAAAAATAACATTGGCTGAGGTTATGAATGAGACAAGATATTATATAGGTACCGAAAGTTCTGCTGCTTCATGTGAAAAATAAAAGGGGAAACACGCTGTATTTTTATATGGCGTGTTTTTTTGACCTCATTAGATAACAGTATGAATATCCTTTCTGCAACCATAAAATTTTTTTAAATATTTTCGTTGTAACTATTGACATTACATTTCGATTATTATATACTTTAATTGTAATGATGATAGTTATATCGATTTGGATGATATTTAAATTGAATTTATATGACTCGAGAAAAAAGTATAAAATTTTCTATTTCAGTTATTATTTTTATAGAATAAAGGAAGGGGGCGTCATTTTATGACACAATTAGAGCGTCTTGAATATTTAATTGATTATTTAATAAAGGAAGAACCACAGTACAAAGAGATTCGAATTCCTCGACAGGTGAAAGAGAAAAAAGAGTTACTGCGCGCGTTGATAAATGTGCGCTTGGCAGCTCCAATTAGCGAGGAATTTCTTCATATTCAGGATGAGTATTTGCAGGCTGAGCTAGAATCAGAAGATATAACAGATTTGGCTTCCTTAGTGCCAGTCAAGAAAAATATTTATCTTTGGAGGGGGGATATTACTAAGTTAAAGGTTGATGGTATTGTGAATGCTGCGAATAATGCTTTATTAGGTTGTTTTATTCCATGTCATAGTTGTATTGATAATGCGATACATTCCTTCGCGGGAGTGCAATTGCGTTTGGAATGTCAACGTATTATGGACAGACAGGGGATACCTGAACCGACGGGAAGTGCGAAGATTACGAAGGGATATAATTTACCTGCTAAGTATGTATTGCATACGGTTGGTCCAATTATTCAAACTGAATTGACGAAAAGGGATTGTGATTTACTGGCTTCTTGTTATCGCTCCTGCTTGGAGCTGGCAGATTCTTATCGTTTAAAATCTATCGCATTTTGTTGTATCTCGACAGGAGAGTTTCATTTTCCGAATGATATTGCGGGAGAGATTGCGGTGGATACGGTAATGCAATATTTAAGGGAAACAGATTCAGAAATAGAGGTGGTATTTAATGTTTTCAAAGAAAAAGATTATGAAATCTACAAACGATTACTTGGATAATATCGAGAAATTCAAAAAAGCAATTATAGATGCGGATGCAGTCGTTATTGGAGCTGGTGCAGGATTATCTACTTCGGCTGGTTTTGTCTATACGGGAGAACGTTTTGACAAATATTTCCATGATTTTGCGCAGAAATATCGTTTTAGTGATATGTATTCTGGTGGGTTTTATCCGTATCGTACGCTGGAAGAGCATTGGGCATACTGGAGTCGGTATATTTATATTAATCGCTATATGGATGCGCCAAAACCAGTCTATGATAAATTATATGAACTCGTGAAAGAGAAGGATTATTTCGTGCTGACAACGAATGTGGACCATTGTTTTCAGAAAGCTGGGTTTGACAAGCATAGATTATTTTATACGCAGGGCGATTATGGATTATTCCAATGCAGTGAGCCATGTCACGCAGATACCTATGAGAACGAAGATATAATTCGGGAAATGGTAGAGACACAGGGATATGTGATTGAGAAAGATGGCGAATTGAGCTTGCCTGAAGGTGTCACGCCAAAGATGGTCGTTCCATCTGACCTTATTCCTCACTGTCCAAAATGTGGTAAGCCGATGAGTATGAATCTGCGCGCAGATGATACCTTTGTTGAGGATGAAGGCTGGCATTGCGCCTCGGAGCGTTATGCGGAGTTTTTGAGAAGACATAAGAATATGAAAGTGTTGTTTTTAGAGGTAGCGGTCGGATTCAATACACCGGGCATAATAAAGTATAGTTTCTGGCGCATGACGTATGATTGGAAAGATGCGATGTATGTTTGTCTCAATTATGGCGAGGCGTATGCTCCTGACGAAATCAAAAAGAAATCTCTCTGCATCAATGCGGATATCGGAGAAATTTTGGATAGATTATAGGTCGGAATGAAAGAAAATTCAAAGATTAGGGACTGACATACCTTGACGACTTCCATAGGATTGCTTATGGGAGTTCGCCAGAAGTTTATAGGCAGTCTTGTAAATTTCTATCTTTAAATTATTTTTGTTTTATATTATTTCCTGATTTATCTTTATTGGCATTTTATGAGAACGCTGGGCACCAATGATGCCCAGTTAGCACCAGCCAAAGTGAAACATAGATATAGGAGCAACGTGCAAATCAATCTGGTATCAAAGGGGTCAAAATATCTTTTGACCCCAGTACCATTTTGTTAAATAGAGGTAAAATTGGCTAAAATATATATTATATTGCAAATTCTTTGCTCAGCATATCTGCTGTTTTCATTGCTGCAACAATATCTTCTGGAGTAACTTCAAAAGGTAGATTTCCCATTGTATCTTCTTTGCTGCAAGCTTCGGTAGCTGCCTCAAACAATCTTGAATCTTCAATATCTGAAATTCCTAACTCATCGAATGAAGTCGGAAGTCCTATTTTTTGACAAAATATTATAATATTTCTAAGCTCTTCTAATGGATAATTTTCCAATACCAGTTGTGTCACTGTTCCAAATGCGACCTTCTCTCCATGTAGTAATTTATGTGTCTCCGCAAGGACAGTCAAACCATTGTGAATTGCATGTGCTCCAGAAAGTCCTCCGCTTTCAAAACCCACTCCGCTTAAATAAGTATTGGCTTCTATAATATCTTCCACTGCTTTTGTGCATACTCCCTGCTTCACAGATAATATCGCCTGATATCCCTCCTCTAAAAGAGTATCGCGGCAAAGTTTTGCCAATGCCAAAGCTGCTTTTGTTATATGTCCTCCCGTCATTGTGACCGCATTCGAGCGTGAGCATGCGTCCGCTTCATAATATGTTGCTAAGGCATCTCCAATACCAGCTGCAAGGAATCTGGCTGGAGCTGTGGAGATTACTCCAGTATCCATTACTACCATATCAGGATTTTTTGGTAATGGAAGGTAATGAGAGAATACTCCCTCCTCCGTATACACTACTGATAGACGACTACATGGTGCGTCAGAAGATGCCGCAGTTGGCACAATAATGACTGGGCATTTATTATAATATGAAACTGCCTTTGAGGTGTCCAAAGTTTTTCCACCCCCAATGCCTATTACCAAATCATACCCTTCCATCTGTCTTTGATGATATTGAATTTCTTTATCTGAGCATTCTCCGCCAAATACAACCATCTCATACTTCATATTCTGATTTTCAAAACTCTCCACAATTTTATTATGATATTTTTGTTCAATAAAAGCATCGACAATCAAATATGCACTGTTTTTTCCCATATTTTTTACATGCTCTGCCAGTTTATTTAATTCTCCTCTTCCCTGTACATAAGTTCCCGGTGAACAAATTATTTTTCTCATACTATTCTTCTCCTTCTGGTTTCTTTTTTATCATTCCATAAATCAATGTTCCTACAGTAATTCCTGATAAAATTGAAATAATATATCCTATAATATTAGAATTTAACGGAAGTATAAATACTCCTCCAAATGGTGCCATGACACTACAGCCAAACATCATAGATAAGGCACCTGCAAGTCCTGAGCCTATCATGCAAGAAATCATTACTCTTACCATATCAGCCGCCCAAAACGGAATGGCAGCCTCAGTAATTCCTGCGAGTCCGATAATAAAATTTGTAACTCCCGTCTGTCTCTGCTCTTTTGTAAATTTAGATTTGAAAATCGTGGATGCGAAAGCTGTCACATAGGGAGGAACTATACCACCTGCCAATACGGCTGCCATAATATCGTACTGACCATTTGCCATCTGAGCAGTTGCAAATAAATAGGCTGTTTTATTTACTGGACCTCCCATATCCACAGCCTGCATAGCTCCGACAATCAATCCAAGTAAAATCTTGCTCGTTCCATTCATAGACTGAAGTCCTGCATTCATCGCACTATTTACCATTCCAACAACTGGTTCTAGTATAACCACTGACAATAATCCCATAATCACAACGCTAAACAGAGGATAAATTAAAAGTGTTTTAACTCCGTCAAATGTCTCTGGAACCTTTTTTAGTAGTTTATCAAATAGCTTAATTATGTACCCTGCAATAAATCCTGCCACAATGGCGCCAAGAAATCCCGAGCTTCCCTGACTGGATAAATATCCACCCGCAAGTCCTGCTGGAATGGCAGCGACCCCACTAATGCTATGCCCGATAAAAGCAGCCAAGATTGGAAGCATAAAACCGAATATCGCATTTCCTGTTGTGGAAAAAAAGGAAGCAATCGGCGTATTGTATCCATAATTTGCCGCATTAATCGTCACATCATCAAACATATAACCAAGTCCCATCAAGATGCCACCGGCAACTACACAGGGAAGCATATAGCCTATTCCATTTAAAATATGGTCCAGAAAACTAAGTTTTTGAGTTTTTTCCATAATTTACCTCCTACACTAATAGAGCAGCCCCAATTAGCCCCGCATCATCTCCAAACTGCGCCAACTCAATTTTCAGGAACTGAGGACTTAAGACATATTTTTTCGCTTTCTCACCTATTAATCCCACAAATCCAATATTATGTATGGCTACAGAGCCACCAAGAATTATAATATCCGGGTCAATCGTACACGTTATGTTTGCAATACCCTTGGCGAGAATATCCGCAGCTTCTTCCACAATCTCTACCGCAATTTCATTCTTTTCATAATATAGACGGAAAAGCTCTTTCGGACTCATCGGTTTTCCAAATCTTTCGGTTGCAATCCGCTCAAGTCCGCTGCCGCTGCCCTGCTCATTCAATGAGCCAGCATTTGCATTTTTATGGTGGTATGTATCTTCATTTACAATCATATTCCAAAACTCTGCCGCATTAGAATTAGCACCGTTTACTAATTTCCCCTGATAAATATATGCGCCTCCTACTCCCGTCGATATTCCCACAAATACAACCGATTCATACCCAGCTCCTGCGCCAAGCAATGCCTCTGCGAGTCCTGCAACATTTGCGTCATTATTTAAGAATGTTTTTATATTTGTTCTCTCCTCTACATATTTTACAAGTTCAAAATTATCCCATCCCACAAGATTTGGTGGGCAGAGAATTTTCCCCAATCTCGTATTTAGCGGTCCTGGACATCCAATTCCAATCCCCCTATACTGATATGGTTTACTCAATATAAAATCAAGTAATTTATCCATATTTTGTTGTGCCGTTAATGCTCTGTCATTTATAATTTTAAAACTATCAATCATTTTTTTCTCTTCATCAAAGATAGCTACACGAAGCTGCGTTCCTCCAATATCAATCCCTACTGTTTTCATCTTATCTTCCCCTAGCAATTTAACATCGTTTTTCCCTTTCCACATAATTTCTCAAAATCATCTATAAATCCATCGATTGCCGCTGTGACAGATGCGTTTTTAATCAGCCCCTCAATCACATCTGTTCCAATTGTAGCCGCCCCTATTCCATATTTGCATAATTCCAAAACCTGCTGTGTATTTTTAAAGCTGGCTGCCAAAACTTCTGTCTTTAATTCGTTCTTTTTAAAAATATCGTGAATTGTTTTTGCAGTCTCTATACCGTTAGCTCCCAGATTATCAATGCGGTTTACGTATGGCGCCGCATAGTCTGCACCAGCCTTTCCAGCCAAAAATGCCTGCATCGGTGTATAGATTGCAGTGGCAGTTACTCGATGTCCTTGTGATTTTAGAATCTTCATGGCCTTTAATCCTTCTGGAACAGTCGGAACCTTAATATAAGTATTGTCACCGAGCTCTCTTAGGATTCGATTTCCCTCCTCGACCATCTCTTCTGCGGTTTTGGAGACAACCTGTACATGAAGGTCCGCATCCGCACCGATGAAATCCCTTATTTCTTTTAGTATCTCATATGGATTTTTTCCGCTCTTTGCAAGAATCGATGGATTCGTTGTAACTCCATCCACTGGATAAAAATCATAGATTTCCTTAATTTTTTCTATCTTTGCATCATCAATTATAAATTTCATTTCTTTTCCTCCTAAATCTCCATAATCAAATTTTTGATACCATTTTCCTTTACTATTTCACCAAATCTTTGCATTTGCTCTTTTGTATATATCGGGGGATTTTCCTTAAAACAGTACTCTCTCTCCACTAGATGGTATTTTGCCTCAGCCAACGGATTATAATTTAATAATTCATATTTTACCTCTGGATAAATTTCAGATAAAAATACTGCAATCTCTCTTAGATTTTCCTCTGTAGCCGTATATTGTGGTATAAGCGGTGTTCTAATAATGACTCTCTCCCTATACTTAGAAGTAAGGATATATTTCAGATTCTTTTTAATGAAAACATTGGACGCTCCCACATATTTTTTATGTGCATTTTCATCGGCAATCTTCAAATCTGCATAAATCAAATCCAGATAGGGCAATGCCTCTTTTACAATGCTTGAAGAAACATTCATAGAAGTTTCTATTGCCGTGTGAATTTTCTTTTCTTTTAGAAGACGCAATATCTCAATTGCAAACTCCCCCTGCATCAAAGGTTCTCCGCCGGATAATGTGACACCTCCCTTCTCTCGGAAAAAAACCTCATCTTTCAGTACTTCACTCACAACGGTCTTTGCCTCATATATTCTCGAATCCATTTGAATCGCCTCGGCAGGACATTTCCTCATAATCTGTTCCCAGTCATCGCTTCGGTCTCTGTCAAGACAAATTTCCCCATTTTTTAAATAGACAGCTCCTGTTTTCGTCGTTTTTAGACATATCCCACAATGGATACATTTATTTGGCAGATGCATTGGACGCATTTTCTCAGAAATACCTTCCGGGTTCTGACACCATACACATCGCAATGGACAACCTTTTAAAAATACGGTTGTACGTATCCCATCTCCATCATGGGTAGAAAAACGTCGTATATCAAATACTCTTCCACGCATAATCAAATATCTCCATAAGATGTTCGGGCAATGATTTCGTCTTGAAGTTCTCCCGCAAGTTCTGTAAAATATGCGGTATATCCCGCCACACGAACGGTAAGACTTCTATACTGCTCTGGATTTTTTTTCGCCGCAATCAAATCTTCCTTATTCACAACATTAAATTGTATATGCGGAATTTCCAGCTCTACAAATGCCCTCAAAAATAATGCAAACTTATCTATTCCCGCCTCATTTTTAAAAAATTCTGGCAAAAATTTCATATTGAGAAGTCCTCCATTACTTGTCAACGTTTTATCCAATCTTGATACGGACTTCAATACTGCTGTTGGACCAGAGATATCTCTCCCATAGACAGGTGACATTCCGCCATCCGCTAACGGCGTTTTGGCATATCGCCCGTCCGGTGAAGCTCCAACATTCTCTCCCATAGGAACATGTGCGGATACTGTGTACATACCTGTATGATATTTTCCTCCTCGGTAGTTTGTAAATTTTCCAAGACGTTTTTTAAAATACTCAGCCCATTTTGTTCCCAACTCGTCAACCCACTCAACGTCATTTCCATATTTAGGGACTTTATTCAAAAGTTGAGTGCGGATAATCTCATAACCTTCAAAATTATTTTTAAGTGCACTTAATAACTCATCTGGTTGTATTATCTTTTCCTCATATACCAATTTCTTTAACGCCGCCATGCTGTCAGCTAAATTTGCGACCTGAATCATCTGGATTCCTGAAAAATTATAATGTGCGCCGCCCGCAGTAACATCAACTCCATTTTCCATACAGTCATTAATCACGGCAGAGAGAAATGGGGTCGGTAAAAGCTCCATATGTGCCTTCTCCACTGCCTCACATGCAGGTATCATCTTATCCATAAAATAATCTAATTGTCTTTGGAATGATTCTTCCAATTCCTCAAAACTCTCATACGTAAGAAGGCTACCATAGTCCATGCCTATCTTCTCCCCTGACAGTAAATCCATACCTCCAGTTAAAGTCAGCTCCAGCACCTTATTCAAGTTAAACATGGCGGAATCACTCCATCCAAGATTATTTCCCTGTGTAGTCAATTCCACACATCCTACAATTGCATAGTCCATTGCATCCTCATGCGATACACCAAGCTCTTCCAATGCAGGAATAACTGCCTTATCATTGAAAAACTGAGGCATACCACTTCCCTTTGCCACAACCTTGATTGCTTGCTTTAAAATATCATCCGGTGTATTTTCATGAAGACGAACAGATAAATTTGGTTGTGGAAGACCAAGCTCTTCTTGTGCTTTCAATAATAAAAAAGAAATATCATTTTCCACGTTTCTTCCCTCTTCATCCTGACCACCCACTGCGATATTAAATCCGATAGGAAATCCAGCAAAATATTTGGCACTATGCGCATTCCTCATATATACAATTTCGTTAAATTTCAACCATAGACATTCTATTATCTCAAGTGCCTGCCCCTCGCTTAATCTTCCTTTCTCTATATCATTCTGATAATATGGATAAAGTATTTTATCCAATCTTCCTGGGGAAAAAGAGGATGCATTCGATTCCATATGCAAAACCACCATCAAGAACCATATACTCTGCACTGCTTCATGGAAAGTCTCTGCCGGACGAATTGCAAGATTTTCACAGTTAGCCGCAACCGCCTCCATCTCTGCTCGCCGATTCCCATCTTTTTCTCTATCTTTTAACCCGCGCATCTCCTCTGCATATCTCAACATAAAATGGCTGACTCCCTCCATCACAATGCAGATACTCTCATAAAATACTTTGCTCTCTTGGTCCGCATCCTCCATATGCTTTTCTGCCTCCTGTCGCAAACCCTCCGGTCCCTTTTTTAACCAGAGTGTACAATCTGGACATATATGTCCCTGAGCGTGATCTTGCTGATTTATCTTTACCACTTTTGAGATTTCAGAAATTTCTCTTCCATATTCCTTTTTTAATCTGTCCTCTAGTGATTTGCCCTTCCAATATGGCTTTATCACTTCCCTGAAATATCGGATATCTTCCTCCCTCACCTGAAATTTATCCTGTGGACGAGTTGGAAGTGTCTCAAACTCCCGGTCTACCCACGAGCTTCCACTTTCTGGAAAAACCACTCCATATCGAACTCCTGCTGTGCGGTTTCCCACAATAAGCTCCTCCGGCTCAACACGGATTTTCAGCTCTTCTAACGCAGCTTTGAGGGAATATGCTCTCTGTAGCTGTCTTGGCTCATCTTCATGTTTTTTATAACAATCGGTAATAATTCGCGCCTGCTCAATTGACGCAAATCTTTCTTCTGAAAGCATCCTGTCTCTTAAATCAAGTATTCTTTTCGAAAGTCCCATTTTATTTCTCCTTTCTTTCTTGTTTGTTATTATTTATTATTGTTTTTTATTTATTGAGTTCATTATATTCTTATTTTTTATTTTTGTCAATATATTTTTTCCTATTTTTTATTGTTTTTAGAAAATAATAAAAAATAGGAAGTAAGTTCATATTCTCACTTCCTATTTTTCATATATTTCTTTTTTATATCATGATACTGGAGTCAAAAACACTCTTACAAGCAAGCTTACATCGAGTTTTTGACCTTTCGACTCTGGCATCATATAATCCACTCTATCGCATATTTCTTCATTTGTTTCTGCACAGAAGCTTCCACACCCTTTTCTGTAATCGCACCACTGAAATCATCCACATTCGCATAAATATAATTTCCCTCTGCTGTAAATTTTCTCGTCTCCAGCATCATATAGGATTTACTCGTAGCTTCCAAAATCGCCTTTTTCGTCGTTGCATCTTCGACCATATATGTTGTCACGTTATTATTTTCCAAGTCAACACCAACCACTCCCATAAACGCCTTATCAAATTTAAACTTTTCGATTTGTTGATTCGTCAATGCACCTACAAATCCATCTCTTCCCTCGCTAAATGTACCTCCCAGAAAAATTACTTTTATTCTTGTTTCCACTGTAAGAACAAGCATAATATCTATCATATTGGTGACGACTGTAACCGACTTATTACTTTCTATTAATAGCTTTGCAAGCTCTATATTAGAAGTAGAAATATCAAGGAATATCACATCACCGTCTTCAATTAGCTCTAATGCTTTTTTCGCAATCTTTAATTTATCCTCTTGGTTTTTCCCTCTTCTTTGCGCTACATGCCGGTCATGAGCATTCACTCTGACTTTGACAGCTCCCCCGTATGTTTTTTTCAAGAGCCCTTTTTTCTGTAATAATGTTAAATCCTTTCTAATACTGTCTTCTGACACTTCAAATTTTTCACTTAATTCCTTCACCAAAACAGAGCCGTTTTCATTCACAAGCGTGACAATCATATTCTGTCTATCCTCTGCGAGCATTCTTTATCCACCTTTCATAAAAATTATTATTTCTTTCATTATTATATCATGTTTTTTATTATTTCCTATCTTTTTTTATTCTTTTTTAGTATTTGATGTCTATGAGGATGCTATGGGGATGATACTGCTTCGTTAAAGTCGGATTTGATATCGTAGATTAGAGGGGTGCAGTATTAAGAGATAGATGATGTTTTGAATTGGTAAGAATAGATAATGATATGTTGTGGGGGGATTTGGGGGAAGTGGAATTAGACGCGAAGAGAGTCCCAAGATATGTCCTCGAAAAACACGTTCGTTCCCACGGTTTTTCGACATACGCTGATTTTTGCCGCTTCCCGCAAACTCGCAGCTACGCTGCGGGGGCAGTGCTCCAGCGGCAAAGCTAAGTATATCGAAAAACCGCTCCACTCTCTATCGTTTTTAGAGGACATATCTTGGGACTCTCTTCGCTGTGTACTGGCAAAACTCTATAAAGTTCTTTTTATAAGACTAACTACTATATAGGCTATATAGTTTCAATACGAGTTTCCTACCCTCTTATTTACAAAATCTTATACTATCACTGTAGGTATAGATATATTTTACGAATGCTTTCCAATATTTTAATTTTTTAACTGTAATTGCGGCTATATTTTTACAATTGCTTTAGATAGTCTTCTTGTTTTAATTATCACTCTAGAATTCCACTATTCTTCTACCCGAATTAAATTACTTACATAAGGACGCTCCCCCGAGAGAACTTCATCATAAAAATTCTGCTTCCAGTCAATATAAGAAACACTATCCTCTAATTCTTTAATAGAGGACAGTAAGGATTCCCGCTTTCTTGTCAGCATTTCTTTTCGCTTCATAATAGTAGATTCTCCCTCCAAACATAACTCCAAATACTCTTTCATCTCCGAAATGCTCATATTACATTTCTTTAAGCAAGTAAGGTCTTTAATCCATTTTACATCTCTCTCGTCAAAAACACGACGGTTATTTTTATCTCTTTTCACATTAGGAACCAATCCTTCATTACAGTAATATTTTAAAGTCTGATAAGTCATATTCAGTTCTCGGCAAACCTGCATCATTGTATACATAATCATTTCCTCCTATATCATTCCTTCATCAATTGACATGCCTGACATTGCAGCCATTGCGATAGCTTTCCCATAGTAACTAACGCAAAATATAATCGGTTGTAAGAATCGGTTCAAACAAACATATTCTATCATATAAATCTCAGAATTACAAGCCTAATACAATAGATTTTCAAAAATTCTAAAATCTCTTATATCCTCCTAGCTAAAGCAAGAGAGTTCACGGGCTTCTTTGATAAGAAAAAAATATAATAACGTACAATTTTTGTAAGTAAAAAAAAGAAGAATTCATATCAAAACCGTATAGTAATTATACCTGTAAAAAAGAATTTTATAGTGTTTTGCCAGTGCACAGCGAAGATAGGTCGAAGATATGTCCTCGAAAAACGATAAAGAGTGGAGCGGTTTTTCGATATACTTAGCTTTGCCGCTGGAGCACTGTCTGAGCAGCGTAGCTGCGAGTTTGCGGGAGGCGGCATATATCAGCGTATGTCGAAAAACCGTGGGAACGAACGTGTTTTTCGAGGACATATCTCCGACCTATCTTCGCGTCTGTCCCCTATCCTATTATCATATCTCCCCACTCTCTTCGCGTCTGTCCCCAAAAAATATTCGAAACACAAAAAGTTCACATAAAAATTTCAAAAAAACTATTGACCGATAGTAACCACCGTAAAATATAATCGGTTATAAGAAACGGTTCAAACAAACATATTTTAAAATAGAATGAAAATCACAAGGAGGAATTTATCATGAATAACTTTATATTTTCTTACCCAACAAAGGTTTATTTTGGAAAAGGAAGCGCAGCGCAGGCTTTTGAGGCAGAGCATGGCAAGATGGGCAAAACGGTCATGCTGGCATATGGCGGCGGTTCTATTAAGAAAAATGGTATTTATGCCGAGATAAAAACGATGCTTATGCAGGCTGGGAAAAATGTAGTTGATTTTTCTGGCATTATGCCAAATCCTACCTATGCCAAAGTGCAGGAGGGGGCAGCGCTCGCTCGAAAGCATCATGTCGATTTTATTATGGCTGTAGGAGGCGGCAGCGTAATTGACTGCTGTAAAGTAGTATCTGCACAGGCTATGTTGGAGGAAGATATCTGGGATATGGAATATAAAAAAGGAAGTTTCCCACAAGCTGGTATTCCGATAGGTGCAGTTGTGACAGCCTCTGGAACTGGTGCGGAGATGAACGCAGGAGCAGTTATCACTTATGAAGATAAGAAATGGAAGGGACCGATTATGGGTACTGCTGCTTCTTTTGCTATTCTTGACCCAGAATACACTTTATCCGTGCCACCTATGCAGGTTCTCTCCGGAGCTTTTGATACTTTAAGTCATGCGATGGAAACTTACCTCGGTACCTCTGATAAGGATAATGTATCAGATGATTTGGCATTGGCTATTATGCGAAATACAGTAGTCAATATGCGTCGTCTTCTAAAAGATATGAATGATATAGAGGCAAGAAGCAACCTGATGTGGGATTCGGCAATGGCGGAAAATGGAGTTTTAAAATGTGGACGATTAACAGATTTTCAGGCGCACCAAATAGAACATCAGCTTGGAGCCTATACCGACTGTAATCACGGTCAGGGATTAGCCGTCATCCATCCAGCTTACTATCGACATATTGTAAAGGATGCGCCAGAGAAATTCACACGAATTGGAAAACTTGTATTTGGCGTAGATACTGCCGAGGAAAGTATTACCGCTTTGGAAAACTTTATCAAAGAATGTGGTCTGCCGACGAAAATGAGTGAGCTAAAATCCACAGTCGAAATCACAGCAGAAGTTTTACGTCAAGTAGCCGATACCTGCAATATCATCAAAGTAGGACCTCGTGAGCTTGACCGTGAGGAAATCTACGAGATTTTAATGGAATGTATGTAAGATGATAATATCAGTCGACGGAGGTTCCCGTGGACTTGACTGTGAGGAAATCTATGAAATTTTAATGGAATGTATATAAGATAATACAGCCACACAACGGAGGTTCCCGTGAACTTGACTGCGAGGAAACCTATGAGATTTTAATGAAATCCGTGTAAATGAAAAATATATAGGTAATTGCGAAACGAGTGGGAAATTCTGATGCAAAATATGGTAAAAATCT
>JAUUSJ010000111.1 GCA_030841965.1 Blautia sp. | reverse complement strand
TTTGCAGTTGTTTTCGAGTATTTTATTTTTTTGACTGTAGAAGTAGTTATATTTTTGCAGTTGTTTTCGAGTATTTTATTTTTTTGACTGTAGAAGTAGTTATATTTTTGCAGTTGTTTTCGAGTATTTTATTTTTTTGACTGTAGAAGTAGTTATATTTTGCAGTTGTTTTCGAGTATTTTATTTTTTTGACTGTAGAAATAGTTATATCTTTGCAGTCACTTTCGAGTGTTTCGGTTTTTTGACTGTAGAAATAGTTATATTTTGCAGTTGTTTTCAAGAGTTTTGCCCTTTCGGCGGCTATTTATTCTACAAAAACAAGCTTAAGTTTTTTCTTATATTTTATAAATATCACAAATTATCTTGTATATAATCAGTATTTAAGCTAAAATGGTATATAAGAGAATACAACATTATGTAAGGTTACAGTAATATTGATAGGAAGAAAAAATGTTTAATTGGATTGGACGAAGAGAGAAAGATAGACGAAAAGAAAATCTTCGCATTTTTGTGGCTACAGATTTGCATTATTTATCGAGAGAGTTGACGGATTACGGCTCTCTTTTTCAGACGATGATTCATCAATCAGATGGCAAAATGACAGAGTATGAGGAAGAACTTTTGGATGCATTTGTAGACCAAATAAAAAAGGAGAAGCCAGACGCAGTTATTTTGACTGGGGATTTGACTTTTGATGGTGCAAAATTAAGTCATCAAGGTTTGAGGAGAAAGTTGAGAGATTTAAGAAAGGTAGGAATACAAGTTTATGTTTTTCCAGGAAATCATGATACATGTAAGAAAAATGAGGCGTATCGATTCCTGGGAAATGAGATGTATCCAGAAGAGGGATTGACGAGAGAGGAATTTCCAAGTTTTTATGAAGATTTTGGATATGGAGAGGCAATATCGAGGGATAGGGATTCTCTCAGTTATATTGTACAACCAGTGGAAGGAGTTCGACTATTTTTTTTGGATGTGAATGGTTCTCGTAAATATAATGAATTGACTAAAGAGAGTTTGGTTTGGCTGGAAAGGCAGTTGAAAAAAGCGAGAAGAAGAGGAATAGATTGTCTTAGTTTTAGCCATCAAAATATTTTAGTTCATAATGAGATGACAAGTAGTAGCTTTTTGATAGAGAATTATGAAGAGATTCAGAGAATTTTGGAAAAGTATGGGGTTTTGGCTCATTTTAGTGGACATATGCATGTGCAGAATATAAAAAGAGAGAAGAATATCGCAGAGATTATTACGTCTTCCTTAGCGATTTCTCCAAATCAGTATGGAGTTATTAACATAGAAAATCAAAAACTTTCTTATGAGGTGGAACAAGTTCACGTATCGGAATGGGCGGCGAAAAATGAAATCAAGAATTTAGATTTGCTAAATTTTACTGATTATGCGAAGAAATTCTTTTTTGATACGAATTTTAAGGCTCTTTTGGAGGGAGTCGATAGGGAAGAGGAAAGAGAGTTAATTGAATTTTTTGTGTATGTGAATTATGCATATTATTGTGGTAAAATAGATTGGGATATGTCCGAAGATTTTTATGAAAATATCGATAGTGTAGATTATAACGATATAGATAGTTTTAGTGAAAGAAAGAATGATAAGGAAAAGGGGCTTGCCCTTGGCAGAGAGAAGTATAATAGGGAAAAGGAGCCTGCCTTTGATAGAGAGAAGTGTGATAAGGAAAAGGAGCTTGCCTTTGATAGAGAGAAGTATAATAGGGAAAAGGAGCCTGCCTTTGATAGAGAGAAGCACGATAGGGAGAAGAATTTGTCTTCTTTTTGGATAGAGAAGGAAAGGGAGATGATTACTCTTTGGAGGGAGAAGGATGAGTTTATTGCTGAATACTTAGAGAGTATTTTAAGTGGAATGCAGGAAGAGCATTGTAAATTAAAAAAAGATTTATGATGAGAGAAAAATATGCAAAGATATAATATGGAAAATGATAAGAAAATATGCAAAGATATAATATGAAAAATAAAAAAATACGAGAAAATATAATATGGAAAATGATAAAAAAATACGAGAAGATATAATATGAAAAATAATAAAAAAATACGAAGAGATATAGTGTAAGAAATGTCGAAAGAAAAATATAAAAGATACAAGGAAATATGAGAAAATAGCAGGAGGTGGGGGAGTGAATACAAATTTTGAGTATTATAAGGTATTTTATTATGTTGCAAAATATGGAAATTTGACAAAGGCTGCGGCTGTCCTGAGTACGAGTCAGCCAGCTGTGACGAGAACGATTCATAAGTTGGAAAATGATGTCGGATGTCGTCTGTTTACGAGAAGCAAGTATGGAATGGAGCTTACAGCTGAGGGAAAGATTTTTTACGAATATGTGGCGGCAGGATGCGAGCAGTTTTTCCGAGGAGAGGATAATCTAAGTAATCTGATTAGCCTTGAGAACGGAACAATCCATATTAGTGCCACTGAGACAGCACTTCACTGTCTTCTCTTTCAGGCGATGGAGGATTTTAATACCATTCATCCAAATGTGCATTTTAAAATTTTAAATAATAGTACGAGAAAGTCAATTGCAGCTCTAAAGGAGGGAAAGATTGACTTTGCGATGGTATCGTCTGTTCCTCTTTCTATTACAAAGCCGTTAAAAATGAAGAATATTAAGAGTTATCGAGAAATTTTAATTGGCGGAAAAAAATATGAGAAATTATTAAAGGGACGGAAGCTTTCTCTGAAAGAATTATCGGAACATCCGTGGATTAGTCTAACGTCCGAGGCGATTTCCAGGCGATTTGTTGAGCTTCATTTTGAGCAGTATGGACTTTCATTTTCTCCCGATATTGAACTTGCGACAACAGATATGATTTTGCCAGCAGTAAGACATAACCTTGGCATTGGTTTTATACCGCCAGAGTTTGCAAGAGAAGATATCCACTCGGGTGCTGTATTTGAGATTGAGGTAGAGGAAGTATTTCCAGAGAGAAATATTATTATGATTTATGATACAGAATATCCGCAGAGTATCGCCTCAAAGGCATTTCGTAAATTTGTTATATCCTATCAAGAAGAAAAATGGAGGGACTTAGGTATATAAACATATCAAGAAAGGGACACTAAAATATGATATAATATTTTATAAGTAAAAAGCGAGGAAAAGTAAGAAAATTATATTGAAATTATGCATTAGTTATCCTTATAAAAAATCTTACAGTATTTTTGCCAGCACATAGTAAAGATATCAGTATACAGCAAAAAAGCCAATACACAGCAAAGATATCAGTACACAGCAAAAAAGCCAGTACACAGCAAAGATATCAGTATACAGCAAAAACACCAGTACACAGCAAAGATATCAGTACACAGCAAAAACGTCAGTATACAGCAAAGATATCAGTACACAGTAAAAACGCCAGTACACAGCAAAGATATCAGTATACAGCAAAAATGCCAGTGCACAGCGAAGATATCAGTATACAGCAAAAGTGCCAATACACAGCGAAGAGAGCCCATCGATATGTCCTCTAAAAACGATAGAGAGTGGAGCGGTTTTTCGATATACTTAGCTTTGCCGCTGGAGCACTGTTTGAGCGCCGAAGGTGCGAGTTTGCGGGAAGCGGCAAAAATCAGCGTATGTCGAAAAACCGTGGGAACGAACGTGTTTTTAGAGGACATATCGATGGGCTCTCTTCGCGTCTGTTCCCATGAGAAAAAGCATCTGTTCCCATGAGAAAAAGCATCTGTTCCCATGAGAAAAAGCGTCTGTTCCCACTAAAAAGCACGTCTATTCCCATTAGAAAGAAGAAATCCCCAGCAAAAGAGGAGAAATTTTTGCTGGGGATTTCTATAATCATTTGTAATGTAAGGAGTAATATTGGTTATTATCATTCACGATTATGACGTGAACGAAACATATTTATTTGCGACTGACTCTCTAATAACATATCGAGTCAGTCTATTTGAAATGGTTATTTTGAAATATTCACTATTTTGAAATAAGATTGTTCTGTCTAAATTGAAGTAAGATTATTCTGTCTAAAATTATCTTGCCTGAAATTCTTTTACTGTCTCGTATACGCCCTTGCCGTCAAGACCGTATTTTTCAATTAATTTTACAGCTGGACCAGACTCTCCAAAAACATCCTGAATACCGATTTTCTTCACAGGAACTGGATAATTCTCCACAAGACAGTCACTAACTGCACTTCCGAGACCGCCGATGACAGAATGTTCTTCAACAGTCACAATCTTGCCCGTTTCCTTTGCAGCCTTAACAATCAATTCCTCATCGAGAGGTTTAATTGTGTGGATATTGATGACTCTCGCATCGATACCGTCAGCTTCTAACATCTCAGCTGCCTCTAAAGCGGAGCTTACGCAAAGACCAGTTGCCACGATTGTGATATCTTTTCCGTCTCTTAAAGTGATACCTTTTCCAATCTCAAACTTATAATCTTCGTTATCGTTGATAACAGGTACAGCGAGACGACCAAATCTTAAGTAAACAGGTCCATCTAATTCGTAGGCAGCTCTGACTGCGGCTTTTGCCTCGATATCATCCGCTGGATTGATTACTGTCATGCCAGGAATTGTTCTCATAAGAGCGATATCCTCGTTACATTGATGGGTTGCTCCGTCCTCACCGACAGAAATTCCAGCATGAGTTGCTCCGATTTTTACATTTAAATGTGGATATCCGATAGAGTTTCTAACCTGCTCAAATGCACGTCCTGCGGCGAACATGGCGAAGGTGCTGGCAAATGGAACGAAACCAGTTGTGGCGAGACCAGCTGCGATTCCAGTCATATTGCACTCTGCAATTCCACAGTCAATATGACGCTCCGGAAATGCCTTTTTAAATATGCCAGTTTTTGTCGCACCAGCCAAATCCGCATCTAATACAACGAGGTTTTCGTATTCCTTTCCGAGTTCTGCCAAAGCATTTCCATAACTTTCTCTTGTCGCTATTTTCTTTCCTGTTAGCATAATGCCATACCCTCCTTTTCTAAATCTTTCATTGCGATTTCGTACTGCTCATCATTTGGAGCTGCTCCGTGCCAGGATGCCTGATTTTCCATGTAGGAAACTCCTTTTCCTTTTACTGTCTTCATAATAATAGCGGTAGGCATTCCTTTTACCTGTCTTGCCTTTTCAAATGCAGCTGCTAATTGTTCCATATCATTTCCGTCTGCTACATTAATTACATTGAAGTTAAATGCCTCAAACTTCTTATCGATTGGATAAGGAGAACATACATCCTCGATATTTCCGTCAATCTGAAGTCCGTTATTATCAACGATTACAACAAGGTTATCGAGTTTTCGATGTCCAGCAAACATCGCTGCCTCCCAAACTTGTCCTTCCTGAATTTCACCGTCTCCAAGAAGGGTATACACACGGTAATCTTTTTTCTGCATTTTTGCTGCCAATGCCATGCCGACTGCTGCGGAGATTCCTTGACCAAGGGAACCGCTTGACATATCAATGCCAGGTGTATGTGCGATACAAGGATGTCCCTGTAGGTGAGAGCCGATATGTCGAAGTGTTTTTAAATCCTCCACTGGAAAATATCCTCTATTTGCAAGAGCTGAGTAAAGACCAGGAGCAGTATGTCCTTTGGATAGTACAAATCTATCTCTGTCAGGGTCTTTTGGATTCTTAGGGTCGATATTCATCTCTTGAAAATATAAATAAGTAAATACATCTGCTGCTGATAGGGAACCGCCCGGATGTCCAGCCTTTGCTGCGTGGACACCCTCGATAATACCCTTTCTCACTTCATTTGCCATTTTTTTGAGTTCTAAGATTGTCATAATGTTTCCCCCCTCTATATTCTACTCACCAAATACTGCGATATAATCTTTCTTGAACTTCTCGATACCTGCGTCAGTGAGAGGATGCTTTGTCATCTGCTCAATTACGCTATAAGGAACTGTGGCAATATCCGCACCTGCAAGTGCACAGTCTGTCACATGGATTGGATTTCTGACACTTGCTGCGATAATCTCTGTTTTGATATTTGCTACTTTGAAGATTTCAGCAATCTCAGCGATTAAATCCGTTCCTCTTACATTAATATCATCAAGTCTTCCGAGGAATGGAGATACATAAGTTGCTCCAGCTCTTGCTGCTAAGAGAGCCTGATTTGCGCTAAATACAAGAGTGAGGTTTGTCTTTACGCCCTCAGCGCTTAAAACTTTACAAGCTTTTAAACCTTCCACTGTCATAGGAATCTTGACAACCATATTTGGATGAATTTTTGCGATAGCTCTTCCTTCCTCAATCATTCCCTCAGCGTCAACTGTTGTAGCTTTTACCTCACCGCTGATAGGTCCATCTACGATAGAAGCGATTTCAGAGATGACTTCTTCAAATACTCTGCCTTCTCTTGCGATTAAAGATGGGTTTGTTGTAACTCCACAGATAACTCCCATGTCATTTGCTTTTTTAATATCTTCTACATTTGCTGTGTCTAAAAAAAACTTCATAATGGATACTCCTTTTTTCATAAATGTTTGATTAGTTTTAAAAATTTATTTTTTTATATTAAAATTTGTTCTAGAACATTTTAAATTTGAAATAGTCAGAAACTATTTAGCTGAGCACTTTATTTTCTTAACTTGATTGTATTGTAGCACGAGAAAAATAAACTGTAAAATAGCAAAAAAACATTGTAGTTATAAGTTTTTGATATAGATATATATAGTATGTTCAGAACGAGGTTTTATAAACAATTAAAATATATACACATATCTGCAGACTGTCTTTGCGTCTGATTCCATCCCACCAAAATGCTCTAGCTAACAAAAATTTTACATTATCGAAGTGAAATAAATACTTGACAAAAAGTTTATTCAGAGTATAATAAACATGGCGAAAAAGTTTAGTAAAACTAGACAGAAGGTTTAGAACTCATAAGGTTTAGAATTAAAAGAGGACTGATTTATGGAAGTAGAATATATAAATAAACAAATAGGAGAAAAGATAAAAGATTTGCGAAACCGAAATGGATTGACGCAGGAAGAACTGGCAAACCGCGCTGAGTTGACAAAGGGTTTTATCTCTCAATTAGAGAGAGGGCAGGTATCTCCGTCTGTCGTCACTTTGCTGGATTTGATAGAATGTCTTGGCATCACTGCGTCAGAGTTTTTTAGGGAGACGGAGGAGGAAAAAATCGTTTTCTCTGAGGAGGGTTATTTTGAGAAAATCGACGAGCAGGGAAATAGCATTCAGTGGATTGTTCCGACGGCTCAGGGAAATAGCATGGAACCTCTCTTAGTAGTGATTCAGCCTCATCAAAGTTTGAGCGAGGATAAGCCTCATGCGGGCGAGGAATTTGGCTATGTGATTTCGGGAAAGCTAAAAGTACATTTGGGAGATAAGTTCTACACAGTAAAGGCAGGAGAGAGTTTTTATTACCCTGCAAAGCGAAGTCATTATATTGAAAATCCGGGAGCAAGACCTGTAAAATTTATCTGGGTGAGTACACCTCCATCTTTCTAATCAATCGGAGTAGATGTATTGTTCCACCCATTGTTGCTTTTGGCAGCAGATAACGAAAATTTAGGAGGAATAGAAAATGGAACAAAAGAAGAATATCATTGAACTAAAGCATATCACAAAAGTTTATGAGGATGGTTTTACCGCCGTCGATGACTTTAATCTGGAAGTCAAGCGGGGGGAGTTTGTCACGTTTCTTGGACCATCTGGCTGTGGAAAAACGACGACATTGCGTATGATAGCAGGCTTTGATATTCCAACAGACGGAGAGATTCTCCTAAACGGCAGGTCCATCACAAAACTGCCACCAAATAAACGACCGATTAACACGGTATTTCAGCGCTATGCTTTATTTCCACATATGAATATTTATGAAAATATCGCTTTTGGATTAAAGCAGAAAAAAACACCGAAGGATATGATTGACAAGAAGGTAAAGCGCGTCCTTGCTCTTGTAGATTTAGAGGGATTTGAAAAGAGAAAGGTTACGACTTTGTCTGGCGGACAACAGCAGCGTGTCGCAATTGCGAGAGCGCTTGTAAATGAGCCAGAGATTTTATTATTGGATGAACCCTTGGGAGCATTAGACTTAAAAATGCGTCAGGAGATGCAGTTAGAACTAAAAGCTATGCATAAAAAGTTGGGGATGACTTTTATCTATGTAACCCATGACCAGGAAGAGGCATTGACGATGTCGGATAAAATCGTTGTCATGTCCAAGGGAAAGATGCAGCAAATCGGCAGTCCGGAGGATATTTATAATGAGCCCAAAAATGCTTTTGTCGCAGATTTTATCGGGCAGAGTAATATTTTTAATGGTATTATGACTGGAAAGCTAAAAGCACGTTTTTGTGGCGGAGAGTTTGTCTGTGTGGATGATATCGAGGAGGGAACTCATATCACTGCTGTCGTCCGTCCAGAAGATGTGATTTTGACAGCTCCGGGAGAGGGAATTATCGATGGTATCGTTACCTCTGTTATTTTTAAGGGGATGCATTATGAAATCACAGTGGAATCTGGAAAGAATGAGATGGTGATTCAGTCAGTAAATTCCGCTAAGCTTGGAGCGAGAGTGGGAATGACAGTGGAGCCTGATAATATCCATATTATGATTGCGGAGGATAATACAAACTTCTTTATAGCAACGATTAATAGAAATTACCGCTTGGAGTATAATGAGCAAGTTTTGGATACTAGCTTGACGAAGGTGATTTCTGGAAGTAAGAGAAATGAAGAGGGAGAGCTTTTGGATGCCAGCGGCGAAGTGATTGATATAGATAGAATGAAGATACAAGTGGCGATTCATCCTAGAGATATCGAGATGACAGACGACCAGGAGAAGGGATTGGTACATGGAACAATCAGCAATCTAATCTATAAGGGCGACCATTATAGTTATGTAATCCACACAGATATGGGACAGGACTTTGTCGCAGATGATGAGGATTTATGGAATATGAATGACGCTGTCGGGTTGATTATGCCTGTAGAGAAGATGAGATTTACAGTTAAAAGATAAAAGAAGGAGGATAAAAAAGTGCATATATTTCGCTTTTCTAGAAAAAATTTGGGGATTCCCTACGCTTTCTATCTAGCATTATTTGTGGTAGCTCCGTTGCTTGTGTTAGTTTACTATGCATTTACCGATGGACAGGGACAGTTTACCATAAATAATTTGACGAATTTTTTTACTGACCCCAATACATTAGGGACTCTATGTTATAGCTTTGCCATCGCCATTATGACGACTTTCGTCTGTCTGATGCTTGCATATCCAATCGCATATATATTGGCGACGAGTCAATTAAAAGCAAAGGCGGTTATTGTGATGCTATTTGTACTTCCTATGTGGATTAATTTTTCTCTGCGTATTACAGCGCTCAAGGAAATTTTGACTTTACTCGAGGGAAATTTGGCGAATCATCCATTTTTTAACTCAGTAATCGGTATGACGTACGATTTTTTACCGTTTATGATTTTGCCGATATACACAACGATATCGAAATTAGACCCTGCTCTGCTTGAGGCAGCGAGAGATTTGGGGGCGGGAGAGGCACAGGCGTTTTTGAGAGTAACCTTGCCACTTTCTGTTCCAGGTATTATAAGCGGGATATCGATGGTATTTTTGCCGGCTATGACGAATTATGTAGTATTGGATATGTTATATAATAGTACTTATATTATGGGTAGCCTGATTGGAAGCTATTTCTCAGCTTATAACTGGCATGGCGGTTCTATGATAGCACTTATTTTGCTTGTCATTATTTGTGTATTTACGTTATTGTTCGGTGAGGAGGAAGAAACAAATAGGAGAGGAGGTGCTCTTTTGTGATAAGAAAGGTGACAAAGGGCATTTTATTAGGAGTGGTGCTTTTATTTTTATATTTGCCGATTTTAGTTTTGGCAGTATATAGTTTTACGGATGCCACCAATATCGGTACGATTCGGGGGTTTTCCCTTCATAATTATATCACTTTATTTACTACGCCAGAGTTAATTCATATGATTTTAGGTACGTTACTTTTGGCATTTGGGTCGGCTGTGATTGCCACGATTTTGGGGACGATGGGTGCCATCGGTGCGTTTTATTCTAAAAAGAAGATGGCATCTGCCATCTCTACGATGAATCAAGTTCCAGTCGTCAATGCAGATGTTGTGACAGGATTTTCTATTTGCATCCTGCTTGTCGTTGTGCTTGGAATTAGCAAGGAGACGTATATTCCGCTCGTCATTGGACATGTGACTTTATGTGCGCCGTTTGTGTATTTATCGGTTATGCCGAAGATTAAGCAGATGGATTCTAGTATTTATGAGGCGGCGTTGGATTTGGGAGCGACGCCGTTCACTGCTCTTTGGAGGATTGTGATTCCTCAGATTATTCCAGGCATTGTATCTGGATTTGGACTTGCGATTACTTTGTCATTGGATGATTATTTTATCGCAACATATACAAAGCCAGCGACTTTTGATACGATTAGCACCTATGTCGTCAATGCCACAAAAGGAGCGCAGACGACGATTAAGACCGCTCTTTGGGCGCTGTCCACGGTGATTTTTCTTGTTGTTGTCTTAGTTGTGGCAGTTTTAAATATCCAGGCAGACAGGGCGCAGGAAGAAAGGAGAGGGGTATGACGCTTATGAAAAAGATAATTCGAGTAGGTTTTTCTCTCGTTTTGGCTGCCAGTCTTGCAGTTGGCGTATTTCCTTTGAAAGGAATGGCAAAAAAGACAGAGCAAAAGGTTCCTGAGGTGACATTGCGTGTCTGCAACTGGGAGGAATATATTGACGAGGGTGATTGGGACGAGGAAGAGACCATTGATTTGGAGAGCGGGGATATCATTGGCGAGAATTCCATGGTCGAGGATTTTGAAAATTGGTACTATGAGACTTATGGAATTCGAGTTCATGTGGAGTATTCTACCTTTGGCACGAATGAGGATTTATATAATATGTTGACACTCGGAGATGTGTATGATTTGGTCTGTCCATCGGAGTATATGATTATGAAATTAATGGCGGAGAAAAAGCTAGAACCTCTCTCGGAGCAGTTTTTTGATACGTCAAATGAGAATAATTATTATATTAATGGAGTTTCTCCTTATATCCGCAATATATTTGACGAGCATGAAATCGGAGGAGAGAGATGGAGTAAATATGCAGCAGGGTATATGTGGGGGATTACAGGAATTGTCTATAACCCAGATATTGTGTCGAAGGAGGAGGCGAGCAGCTGGAAGATTTTAAATAATTCAAAGTATAGAAAGCAGATTACGATTAAGGATAATGTTCGAGATTCGTATTTTGCTGCAGTGGGGGCGTTAAAGTCGGATTTATTGACGTCGAAGGAATTTCTGCAAAAGCCAGATTATACGGTTTTGCTTGAGGAGGAGATGAATGATATCTCTGAGGGAACGATAGCGAAGGTGCAGGATTATTTGCAGGATGTGAAGGACAACGTCTACTCATTTGAGACAGATTCCGGGAAGGCGGATATGATTACGGGAAAGGTTGTGGCAAATTATCAGTGGTCTGGTGATGCGGTCTATACGATGGACCAGGCGGAGGAGGATGGCTATTATCTGGATTTCGCCGTTCCGAGAGAATCTACGAATATTTATTTTGATGGGTGGGTTATGTTAAAAGCTGGTGTCGGAGAGGATGAGGCAAAGCGCCATGCGGCGGAGGCTTTTATCAACTTTAATTCTCGCCCGGATAATGTGATTCGAAATATGTATTATATTGGATATACTTCTGTTATCTCTGGGGGAGAGGATGATAGGATTTTTGAGTATGCCGATTGGTGTTATGGGGCAGAAGATGAAAAAGAGAGTGAGGAGTATTCTCTTGATTATTTTTTCTTAGGGGATTTGGATGAGGACTCTAAGAAAGAAAAAGGAGAGGAGAGTAGGCGAGATTATACGCTGCTTGTGCCAAAAGACCAGTTAAGCCGACAGGTTACTGCACAGTATCCGACGCAGGATATGATTTCTCGCTCGTCTATTATGGTGTATTTTGATAATGCGCAGAGTGAGGTGATTAATCAGATGTGGATTAATGTGCGGTGTTATAATATTCATGATGTGCCAGGTTGGATTTGGGTCGTGACGGGAGTTTTGGCGATTGGATTAGGGGGATTTTTAATGAAAAGGAAATGGGGGAAGTGATGCCATAGGGCTAGGAGACGGGGAGACTGGGAGACGCCGATAGAGGGAGACGCCGATAGAGGAGGCAGGGATATGTCCCGTAAACACGTTCGTTCCCACGATTTTTCGACATACGCTGATTTTTGCCGCTTCCCGCAAACTCGCAGCTACGCTACTCAGACAGTGCTCCAGCGGCAAAGCTAAGTATATCGAAAAATCGCTCCACTCTCTATCGTTTTCGGGGCATATCCCTGCCTCCTCTATCGGCTGTGTATTGGCGAAACGTGTGTAAAATTTTATAAAAAGTGTTCTTGGATTTAGATAAGGAGTTTATAGTGATAATAAGAAAAATAAAAAGAAGGAGAAGGAAAAATGATAAGTGATTTATTAAAAAAACAGAGTTCTCTATCTTTTGAGGTGTTTCCTCCGAAAAAGGATGGAGAGCTGGAGTCGGCGTTTGAAATTTTGGATAGTCTTGGTAAGTTAAATCCAGATTTTATTAGTGTTACTTACGGGGCGGGAGGAAGTCGCTCGAAAAAGACGGTGGAGTTGGCATCTTATATTCAAAATACATTGGAGATAGATGCTCTTGCACATATGACTTGTGTCGGTTCTAAAAAAGAAGATTTACAGAAGGTTTGTGAGGAGTTGAAGAAGAATCGTATTCAGCATATTTTGGCACTTCGAGGAGATAGACCAAAGGATATGAGTGATGAGCAGTATTGCGCGAGAGAGTTTTTTCATGCGACAGATATGATTCGGTTCTTGAGGGAGAATACGGATTTTGAGGTGGCAGCGGCGTGTTATCCTGAGAAGCATTTTGAGAGTTTTAGTATGGAGACGGATTTAAATTATTTGAGGGAGAAACAAGAGAGAGGGGCGAGTTTTTTGATTACTCAGCTCTTCTTTGATAATGACCTTTTTTATCATTTCTATGAAAAAGCGAGAAAGAAGGGAGTGGAGATTCCGATTTGTGCGGGTATTATGCCGATTACTTCTAAGAAGCAGATTACAACGACGATTTCCCTCTCGGGTTCCAGTGTGCCAAAAGCTTTGACTGATATTATCGCAAAGTATGGAGAGGATAAGGAAGAGATGAGAAAGGCAGGAATTGATTATGCAATTCGCCAGATTCAGGATTTACAGCTGAATGGGTTTGGGCATATTCATATTTATACAATGAATAAACCAAAGATGGCGACAGAGATTGTCAGGGCAGTTCGATAGGCGTAGACATTATCATCCATGAGAGAAAAGATAAGGAAGGAACGAGAAAATATGTCTACATTTCAATTTGTGATAGAACTAATTGGAACGATTGCATTCGCTGGCTCAGGAGCAATGGTAGCGATTCGAAAGAGGCTAGATTTGCTCGGAGTTTTAATACTCGGTGTGACGACAGCCGTGGGTGGTGGAATGATTCGGGATTTAGTGATTGGAATCCATCCTCCTGTTATGTTTCAAGACCCTGTCTATGTGAGCGTTGCAATTGTGACGAGTTTGATTTTATTTACTTTATTAAAGATTTATCGACCGATTATGAGTTTTATGGAGTCGGAGCTTTATGACAATATTTTAAATTTTATGGATGCGATTGGACTAGGTGTGTTTACCGTAGTCGGTGTCAATACAGCGATTCATAAGGGAAGAGGAGAATATCTTTTCTTGGCAATTTTTCTTGGAGTTATCACAGGGGTCGGAGGCGGAGTTTTGCGTGATATTATGGTTAGACAGGTGCCAGCGATTTTGTGGAAACATATTTATGCATGTGCCTCGATTGCGGGGGCGGTTTCTTATATTGTTCTGAGGAAGATAATGGGAGATGATATCGCTATGGTTTTTAGTACATGTATTGTTGTTGTGATTCGGCTTTTGGCTAGGCATTATAAGTGGAATTTGCCGAGGATATCGTGATGAAATTGTTGTTTGATATGCTGGGGTGGAGTGAATTGAATTGTAAGAGGGATATAGGTGTTTTGGTGTGATGGGGAGAGACGCCAAGAGAGTCCGTCGATATGTCCTCGAAAAACACGTTCGTTCCCACGG
>JAUUSJ010000110.1 GCA_030841965.1 Blautia sp. | reverse complement strand
GCGGAGCAATTCGGTATCATAGGGGTCAAAAGACCTTTTGACCCCAACATCATAATACTAGTAGTTAAGCGGATATTTATACTCCACTTTACTGCTGACTTATCACTTCATTTTTATTTTTTTATAAAAATGAAAAATATATTATTCAAAAACAGAAAACAGGAGGATGATATTATGGATTATGTAACATTAAATAACGGTGTGAAAATGCCAAAGCTTGGATATGGTGTTTACCAGACTCCACCAGAGGAGACAAAAAACTGTGTATTAGATGCAATCGAGGTTGGATACCGCAGCATTGACACAGCACAGGCTTATAATAACGAAGAAGGCGTCGGAGATGCGATAAAGGAATCTGGTCTCCCAAGAGAGGAACTCTTTATCACAACCAAAATCTGGATTAGCAATGCTGGATATGAAAAGGCAAAGGCATCTATCAAGGAATCTCTCAAAAAATTAAAGACAGATTATATCGACCTTCTATTGATTCATCAGCCTTTTGGCGATTATTACGGAAGCTACCGTGCGATGGAGGAAGCTTATAAGGCAGGAATGGTGAGAGCAATCGGTGTATCTAATTTTTATCCTGACCGCTATCTCGATATCACACATTTTTCCGAAATCAAGCCAGCTGTTAATCAAGTAGAAACTCATCTCTTCCAGCAGCAGAAGATTGCAAAGGAATATATGAAGAAAAATAACACACAGATTATGTCATGGGGACCTTTCGCAGAGGGAAAAAATGATTATTTCAATACTCCTGCGTTAAAAGAAATCGGAGAAAAATACGGCAAAACTCCTGCACAGGTTGCACTTCGCTTTCTCTTACAGAGTGATGTCGTTCTTATTCCAAAGTCCGTTCACAAAGAGCGTATGCAAGAAAACTTTAATGTCTTTGATTTCTCTCTAAATGCTGACGAGATGAAGAAGTTGGAGGCATTAGACGGAGGAGAGAGTTTATTCTTCTCCCATTATGACCCGCAGACGGTAGAATGGTTTATGAGCATTGTCTAAGAATTTCAGGTAAAATAGATTCTCTAATGAACTACTCAGATACAAGTAATCGAGAATTCCCGCCCAACGTTCTTGGATGATTATTGGTAAATATTTGATTCAAACTTATTTTAAGGAATTATCGGAAAATAGAGGTTTTAAGCAAGAGATAGAGGTTTTGAAAAAACTTTGTATTCTATCGAATTGGAACTTCCTATTTTCTGGTGGTTCCTTTTTTTTTGCTCATAAAAATAAGAATTTTCTTGACATTTTCCGAAATAGTAGTACAATAAAAGTACGTAGTTTTGTATCGTAAAATTTAGTTTTGTATTTTGAAACTAATTGCCCTAGAAAGGAGAAATTTATTATGAAAAAAGAGTTTGACTTATTATCTTTAGGAGAAATCTTACTTCGCTTATCCGCACCGAATAATGAGAGAATCGTGCGAGGAGATGTATTTGAAAAGCAGGTCGGAGGGGCGGAGCTTAATGTCGTATCAGGAGTTTCATTACTTGGACTTCGTTCTGGAATTATTTCAAAAATCCCGGATTCCAGTATAGGAATCTTTGCGAAGAATAAGATTCGTTTCTGTGGAGTCAGCGATGATTATCTCGTATATGACAAGGATAAGGATGCGAGACTTGGTATTTATTTTTATGAGAAAGGTGCTTATCCTAGAAAACCTAGTGTTGTATATGACAGAGCATATACGTCCATGACCAAAATTTCCATAGATGAATTTCCAGAGAGTATGTATGATTCGACAAAATGTTTCCATATATCTGGAATTACATTGGCGCTCAGCGAACAGGCGAGAAAAACTGGAATTGAGATGATAAAAAAGTTTAAGGAACATGGCGCAATTATTTCTTTTGATGTGAATTTTAGAGGGAATTTATGGAGCGGTGAAGAGGCGAGAGAATGTATCGAAGGCATTTTGCCATATGTAGATATTTTCTTTTGCTCAGAGGATACGGCGAGACTTACCTTCAAAAAAGAGGGAAATGTGCATGAGATTATGAAAAGTTTTACAAAAGAGTATCCAATTTCTGTCGTGGCGTCCACACAGAGAACGGTTCACAGTCCAAAATGTCATAGTTTTACTTCTATCGTGTATGATGCTAAGGCGGGATGTTATTATGAGGATAAACCTTATGACAATATTGATGTGGTGGACCGTATTGGAAGTGGAGATGCTTATATTGCAGGTGCTCTCTATGGATTGCTTTGCGAGGGTGGAAACTGCGAGAAGGCGGTTATATATGGCAATGCGACAAGTGCTACGAAAAATACGATTCCTGGGGATTTGCCTTCCCTTAATTTGGCTGAGATTGATGAGATTATTGAGGGGCATAAGTTGGATGGGTATGGTAGTGAGATGAAGAGGTAGGAAGAGACGTCAAGAGACGATAAGAGAATGGGGACAGAGGGATGGGGGCAGACGCTAAAAAAATGGGGACAAAGGGATGGAGACAGACGCTAAGAGAACCGGTAGGTATCTCCTCTGAAAACACGTTCGTTCCCACGATTTTTCGACATACGCTGATTTTTGCCGCCTCCCGCAAACTCACGCCTACGGCGCTCAGACAGTGCTCCAGCGGCAAAGCTAAGTATATCGAAAAATCGCTCCACTCTCTATCGTTTTCAGAGGAGATACCTACCGGTTCTCTTGGCTGTGTACTGGCAGAACGTTATAAAAATGTCCAATATTAATGACCAATCCTATGGAATACACATTTTCCATATTAAAACGTTCTTCCTGCTTTACTTACATATTTTTGGATATGAAATTCATCTAAGACAAGAGTTGCTCCTAACATTTGGATACCCAGTTTCATCCAAGAGCCACCATCTCCATTAAAATAGATTTGGTTGATGGAATCCACCTCGTTCTAGAAATCTGCCTACTGTGTGGCTTTGATAATCTTTCTTACTTCAGTCGACAGTTTAAGAAAAAATATCACTATTCTCCTAGTGCTTACCGCAAAATCCATACAAAAAAATGTATATAAAAAAATAGAGCATGCTACAAAATAAATTTTCATACAAGATATTTATATGACAGAAATAATTCAGACATATATCTTGTTGATATTTTGTAGCATGCTCTTTTCTACTATTCATTCAACAATAATTTTATAAATTCCAATATTATCTTCTAAAACGATAAAGAAACAATAATTAATCTTTTTACATCGCATATTATACATTTTACCTATCTTCCGTAACGCTTTGTAATCGAAAAAATCTTAGTAATCAGCTGGTTAGAAAATTCATCCTTTTTTAATCTCCACTTCCAATTTATTCCCAATTTTGATGGTGTATTCATTCTAGCTTCATTTCCATAACCAAGCCAATCTTGCATTGGAATAACACAAAGCTTTGCGACGCTTCTCATTGCCCCACAAATCATCGGTATATGTATTTTCTCATCTGGTGTAAAATAATCACAAAAATAATCTCTGACCATTGTCCTCTCACTCTCTTGTAATCCATCTTTAAACCATCCAATAATCGTTTCATTATCATGTGTCCCCGTATATACGACACTGTTTTCGATATAATTATGTGGAAGATAGTCACAAGCACTTCCAGAGTCTCTGGAATCAAACGCAAACTCGAGTACTTTCATTCCTGGATACCCAGTATCCCTCACCAGTTTTCTCACCGTATCCGTTACATAACCTAAATCCTCTGCAATAATTTCTCTGTCTTTAAATTTTTCTGCTACTTTCTTGAAAAATTCAATTCCAGGTCCCTGCTTCCATTGCCCGTCGGCTGCTGTTTTGGCTCCATATGGGACAGAATAGTATTCATCAAAGCCTCGAAAATGGTCAATGCGAACGGTATCATACATAGAAAAACAACATTTCAGACGCTTCATCCACCATTCATACCCTGTCTTTTTGTGATAATCCCAGCGATACAAAGGATTTCCCCACAGCTGTCCTGTTGCAGAAAATCCATCTGGCGGACAACCTGCCACTGCTTCTGGTTTTCCATTCTTGTCAAACTGAAATAATTCTTTATTTGCCCATGCATCTGCGCTGTCAAATGATACGTAAATCGGAATATCACCGATAATCCTAATTCCCTTTTCATTCGCATACTGTTTTAATGAAAACCACTGCCTGCGAAACTCAAATTGCATAAATTCATAAAATAAAATTTCTTCTTTTAATTCCTCTTTCTTATCATCCACGGCATCCTGGAGGCGGAAACGAAGCTTCTCTTCCCATTCCTCCCAACAGCATCCTCCATTTTGTTCTTTTAACGCCATATACAGAGCATAATCGTCAAGCCAATCCTGCTCCTCTTCTAAAAATTTATGAAATTGAGAATTTTTTTCAATTTCACTTCTTAAAAATGCTTGTCTTAAAAGTCTATAACGTCCTTCATACAACTTCCCATAATCAACAAACTGTTCATTTTCCCCAAAATCAACCTCATCACATTCTTCCTTTGTAAGCCATCCATAAGAAACGAGCTGTTCTAAATCAATATAATATGGATTGCCTGCAAATGTAGAAAATGACTGATATGGAGAATCTCCATATCCAACGGGACCCAGAGGAAGAATCTGCCAATAGGACTGTCCTGCTTCAACCAAATAATCTACAAATCGATATGCCTCACTGGAAAAACATCCAATTCCGTACTTTGACGGAAGACTACTAATTGGAAGTAAAATCCCACTTGCTCTCATACTTTATCCCTCCTATTCTTCTACCGTTATCATAACCCCAAAATGATCGGAAATGATTTCTTCTGTCTTACCAGAAAAAACAACTTTTGATGATACCACTGGAATCTCTTCTCTTGACCAAATATAATCAATTCTCATTCCATCTATATCCCCATCTTTCCAACCATCTATATTTCCCAATACTGTATTTTTACCATCTTTGTTCTCAGCCATCTCATACGTATCCTTCCAACCCAGATCTTTTACATAATCATATCCTTCCCCTCTAATATCTGACTGGCTATTAAAATCCCCCATTAAGAATACATTTTCTTTTTTTGTCTCCAATATTGTATGCAATTTTTGCATTTGTGGAATAAATTTTTCCTCTTCATCATTCCACCATCCCATATGCACAGAATAAAACCACTGTTCTCTTCCATTTACTAACAGTTTTACCCCTATTACTTTTCTTGTCTTCCAATTATGAACATCCTGAATTTTAGAAATATAAAATTCTTCTACATTTAAAATTGGATGACGACTCATAATAGAAAGTCCCTCATTATAAATATCATATCCTATTTTAGCATAACACCATGTCCAATAATAGCAGCAACCTAACTCTTTTATTTTTTTAGAAATTAAATACGTACAATTATCCTCTTTAATAACTGTATCTTCACAACAAGGCACAAAGGAGCCTAAAAGCTCCTTTGACACTTCTTTTGCTGCATGAGTCTGACTACTTTCTTGAATTGCGATGACATCGACCTCATTGTCCACAACATACTTTGAAAACAGAGCAATATTGCGATGGTACAATTCTTTATCTTGCTTTCTTGGATGACTATGCATGTTTAAAGTTAATATTTTCATCTATCAGCACTCCTGCCTCTACTAACTGACATCATAATATATCGTTAATATCAGATTTAATAATATCTGCCTTTGGTCCATAAATTGCCTGAATACCATTATCCTTCTTTACAAGTCCCATGGCACCCTCTGCTTTCCATTGCGCCAAATCTGCTACTTTATCTACATCCTTTACTGTAACACGAAGTCTTGTCATACAGGCATCCACTAATTCAATATTTTCTCTTCCGCCTAATAGAGCAATGATTTTTTCTGCTTTACTATTTCCTGCGCCAGCACTGGAAGCTGTATTCGCCTCTTTCTCTTCATTTTCATCTGTATAATTGCCTAAACGTCCTGGCGTTGCAAAATTAAATTTGCCAATCATAAAGTAAGCAACCAAATATCCTATTATAAAAAATGCTACAACACAAATTAGGAAGTGAATAATATCTGCACCAAGTCCTGCCTTTAATGACATTGGAATACGTGTAATAAATTCCAAATTACCAAAAGAATGTAATCTCAAATCAACAATACCTGCCATAGCAAACGCACATCCTTGTAATATTGCATAAACAATATAAAGTGGAAGTGCTGCAAACATAAACATAAATTCTAACGGTTCTGTTACTCCAGTTAAAAACACTGCTGCTACAACAGAGATAAACATAGATTTATAGCTTGCTTTTCTCTCTGGTTCAACTCTGCGATACATAGCAAGTGCAACTCCTAATAATAAACCTGTCGCTCCAATCATCTGCCCAACTTTAAATCGAGCTGGTGTTACTGTTGTCAGTAAATTCTGATACCCTGCCATATCGCCAGCATTTTTCAAATTAATTAAGTCTGTTACCCATGCAAGCCATAACGGATCTTGTCCAAAAACCTGAGTTCCCGCATTTTCCCCAGTCAAAACTGTATAGGTTCCACCAAAAGAAGTATAATTCATCGGTATTGTCAACATATGATGTAATCCAAATGGCAAAAGCAGACGTTCCAAGGTACCATAGATAAACGGCGCCAAAACTGGTGAAGTATCAGATGAATTTGCAATCCAAATACCAAAATTATTAATTCCTGTCTGCACGATTGGCCAAATTGCACTTAAAATAATAGCTGTTATAGAAGAATAAAAAATTACTACTAATGGAACAAAACGCTTTCCATTAAAGAAGGATAATGCATCTGGAAGCTTGCGGAAATTATAATACTTATTAAATGCATTCGCCCCAACGAAACCAGAAATAATACCGACAAATACACCCATATTCAAAGCTGGCTTTCCTAAAATATTAACAAAATAATTGGAAACTAAAATTTCTTGCCCAAATAATGTATGTGTCACTGCATTTGGGTCAGCAAGCATATCTGCATTTACACCAAGCACTGTTCCTGTAATAACATTAATTAAGCAAAAAGCAATTACTGCTGCAAAAGCACCGCCAGCACGTTCTTTCGCCCAGGAACCTCCAATTGCTGCCGCAAATAAAATATGCAAGTTATTAATAATCGCCCAACCGATTTCTGCAATTGTTGTACCAACTGTACTTATAATGGAAATATCTCCACCAACAATAACAATTAAATTTCCAATACTGATCATTAATCCTGCCGCGGGCATTACTGCAATTACCGTCATCAATACTTTTCCCAGCTTTTGCAAAAAATCAAAATTAATTGGATTTTTAAATTTTTTCTTTTCTCTTTTTGTCTCTTCCTCTGTCACAACCTCTTCTTTTTTTTCTTCCGCCTTATTGTGCATTAAAATTGCTTTTGCGTCGGTATCGCCATACTGGAATATCAGATTATTACAATCTACACCTCCACAGACAATTACAGGTGTCGCAGTCTCAATATTTTCTCTTTTTAAGAAGTCCAAATCAACCTCCGCAACTAAATCTCCTGCTTTAACTTTATCTCCGACTTTAACTTTAGATTCAAATCCCTTCCCTTTTAATCCAACTGTCTCTAATCCAAAATGCACAATCATAGAAATTCCGTCTTCAGTCTCAAATCCATAAGCATGAAGCGTATCTGTAATAGTCGTAATCGTTCCATCTACTGGACTGTATATTTTTCCCTCATCTGGAATAATTGCAACGCCATCGCCAAGAATTTTCTGTGCAAACACTTCGTCTGGCACTTCTTCTATTGGAATAACTTTTCCTTTGACTGGTGCCAAAATTTTCACATCTTTCATAGTATACCTCCTTTTTCTTTATATGCGCTTTATTTGTTGCATATGTTTGCGTTATATTTGCATTAATAATATCATTTTTTGCATAGTATTTCAACAAAAAATTAGATTAAATTATGTTTTTTTATATATTTCACAATTTAATCTGATTTTTTTATGCATTCTGCACATATGCATATCATTTACGCAAATACACTTGCGCAAATTATTGTGCATGTAAAATTTTTAATTTGCGTACCGTATTCAAATATTCTGTTGACTTTAGATACATATTTTTTTATAATAAACATAATCTATTAACTATATGTAAAAAAGCAATTTATATATTCAGGAGGTTCTTTTGTTATGAATATTACAATAAAAGACGTTGCAAAGCTGGCGGGCGTTTCTCCTTCCACTGTATCTCGGACATGCTCCGATCATCCATCCATTAGTACACAAACAAAGGAAAAAGTACGCAAAGCTATGCAACAACTAGGATATGAACCAAATAGCTCTAACCTCAGTATCCAAAACACAAAAAGCATTGGTATTATTCTTCCTGTATCCGAGTACGATACTTATGAAAACTCTTTTTTCCTGGAGGCTATGAGAGGAATCAGCCTTTTTTGTAACCAAAAGTCTTATACCCCAACTTTAATCACAGGCTCCACCAATGAGGAATTATTAAACGCCCTCAAACATATGATAAAGGAAAATCGGCTAGATGGCGTAATCGTTCTTTACTCTCACAAACAAGATCCTATTGTTGATTTTCTATATGAAGAAGGAATTTTGTTTGTCCTCATCGGCAAAGCTGATAAATACGCAAATGAAACTATCTATATTGATAATGATAACATCTTAGCTGCCAAGGAGGCAACCAATTATTTACTAGACCTTGGGCACACAAAAATTGGATATGTTGGGAGCGATAAAAACCGGATTTTTTCCTCTGACCGCAAATCTGGCTATATACTGGCATTAGCCGAAAAAGGGATTCCCCTTCATCCAGATTATTGCATCGAGATGGACTCTATTCCAAGAGAACAAGCAAAGGAACTCCAGACTCTTCTTTCTATGGATGAGCGTCCAACAGCAATAGTAGTCAGCGATGATATTTTTGCACTAGTATTAGAAAAAACCGCCTATGAGTTAAACCTAGAAATTCCAAAAGATTTATCAATTATTTCTTTCAATAATTCCTTAGTTGCGAAACTTACCTCTCCTCAGCTGACATCTATTGATATCAATTCCCGCCAATTAGGAATTGAAGCTGCATCGCAGATTATTAATCATATTGAAAATCCAGACCTTCTGGCAACTAAAATTATTGTTCCTCATTTTATAGTAGAACGAACAAGCTGTGCTCCTGCTCCGAATGCATAATACTTTTAAAAGCCAGAATAAGTAGCCATAGTCCTAACACGAATCATGAAGTTGCTGCTCCTAGTACTCAATACGGGAAAGCTTATACCAGCGTATAGCTAATCTCTAAATAACAACAAGACAAAATAAAGATCCTTAGTAATATTCTCTCACTAAAGATCTTTATTTTTACTTTTTTAATATAAAATTCTTTTAAAATAAAAATACTTAAATCACCTGAAACGTCTTCCACTTTCCAGACCTCTGTCTCCATATAAAAATACTCGCTCGAATTATCCAGTCACAAACTGGTGTCAATGCAAAAATAAACGTATTCCATGTCGCTAAAATAAAGATAGCAATCTTCGTTAATTTTTTAAAATAGTAATCAGCAGCCTCTGTATCTTCGCTTCCCATGCACTGTCCAATCACAGTAATAAACACAGGTCCCATCGTCACTCCTGCCAAGGCAGCCAAAGACCAAATGCTTTGCGCCACACCGTTTGCCGCAATCTGATACGTTCCAAAAAGTGCTACAATACTGCTTTGCGCCACCTTCACCATCTGTACAAGAAGAGGACAGTGAAAATTTCACTGTCCTCTCCTTCTTCGATAATACACAATCGCTCCCACCGTATCTGCCAATATCCATCCAATCGGAATCGCATACCAAATCATAACCTCCCCTATCTGCGGTGCCAGCAGATAAGAAAGCACTACACGAGTTCCGAGAGAAATTACAGTAAGTACCACGGACATAATCGGAAGCTCCACTGCTCGGTAGTAGCCATAAAAAAGAAATAAAAGTCCAATTCCCCAGTAAAACATTCCCTCTGTTTGAAGATAACGGGTACCCGCAGCAATAATCTCTTTTTCTCCACTCTCCACAAAAATCTGAATAAGTGAAGGCGCAAACAGATAAACCAAAAAAGAAACTACCAGACAAAAAATCACTACTAACTTCACAGATTTTTTCACTCCCTGTGCCATTCTATCTTTCTTTTTTGCGCCATAATTTTGTGCGATGAAAACAGAAAATGCATTTCCAAACTCCTGTACCGGCATATAGGCAAAGGCATCGATTTTTACTCCGACGGTAAAGGCGGCCATGATAACTGTTCCAAAACTATTGACAAGACTTTGCACCATCAAGATTCCAAAGTTCATAATGGACTGTTGTATACTAGCTGCAAGAGAGTTTACTACAACCTCGTGAAAAACGTGAAAATCCATCTTCCAACAATTCTTTCTATCTTTTATCATGTTTATATCTTTTGGTTTTTTCATATCTCTTATATTTCTTATGTCTTTTATATTTCTCATATCTCTTTTATCATTTTGCTTTTCTGATGGACTTTGTAATATTTTTTCTCTAGTTAAGCTATATAGCATAATCCCGATTCCCGAAAATGCCTGTGCAACTACAGTGGCCGCCGCTGCTCCCTCCACTCCCAGATTCCAGACCATTACGAATAAAAAATCAAGTACGATATTTCCAATTGTTCCAAATCCAAGAAAGATAAGCGGAATGAAGGAATTTCCCACAGCGCGCAACATGCAGGAAAAATAATTATATAAAAATACAAAAATTATGCCGTATAAGATAATTTTTACATAGGCGTACATGAAATCGTATATTTCTGTCGGAATTCTCATTATCCAAAGAAGTCCATTTAGAAATAATAGTGATATAAACTGTATGATAAGAGATACCGCGCCGATAAATAAAAATGCTGCTCCCATTCTCTTTCGCATATTTTCCAGTTCCCTCCTGCCAAAATATATGGCGCATAGAGAGCCAGCGCCCATACATAGTCCAATTATGATGGAGGTAAGAAAAGTCATTAAGGTAAAAGCCGAGCCGACAGCGGCGAGAGCCTGAGAGCCCAATGCTTTTCCCACAATCCATGTATCCGCCATATTATAGCATTGCTGTAATAAATTTCCTAATAGCATAGGCCAGGTAAACAGCAAAACTGACTTCATTACGGAACCTTCTGTTAAATCCCTATTCATTATAATTAAGCTCGAAATCTCTTGATTTTAGGTAATTTTACTCACAAGAGGAGAGCCTTCCTCCTTCCATTTTTATTTTAGGCAAAAAAATCCCCCTAAACGAACGGAAATACTTCCATTTGCTTTAGGGGGGATTTCACATCAAAATCTATTTGCAAAGCTCCTCTGCCATAGTCTCAATCTGAGCAATCGTGTCATTCTTTACAGAAGACGTAATCTTTACGTTATTTTCTAGCCAAATGATATTTTTGCTCTTCTCAAACTTGCTCTTCATTACTCTAGCTGCTGTTGGAGCCCAAGAACCATTCTCGATTAGGCCGATTGTACGGTTCTGATAGTTGCGCTCTGTAAGGTCGGCAATAAACTCTCTCATACATGGGAAAATATCCGCATTGTATGTAATCGAAGCTAGTACAAGCTTGCCATAACGGAATGCATCCTCCACTGCCTCTGCCATATCTTCTCTCGCTAAATCACATACAACAACCTTTGGACAACCTTTTTCTTTTAATTTCTCTGCCAAAAGCTCTGCTGCTTTCTTTGTATTGCCATATACAGATGCGTAGGCAATCATAACTCCCTCGGACTCTACTTTGTAGGAAGACCAGATATCATATAAATTAATATAGTATCCAAGGTTCTCTGTAAGTACTGGTCCGTGAAGTGGACAAATAATCTGAATATCAAGTGTAGCTGCCTTCTTAAGCAAAGCCTGTACCTGCTGACCGTATTTTCCGACAATGCCGATATAATAGCGGCGAGCCTCACAAGCCCAGTCTTCCTCGACATCCAACGCACCAAATTTTCCAAATCCATCTGCAGAGAATAAAACTTTATCTTTGCTATCATAAGTTACCATAACCTCTGGCCAATGTACCATCGGTGCAAATACAAAAGTAAGGACATGGCTTCCTAAATCTAGAGTTGCGCCATTTCCGACAACTAATTTTTTATCTTCCGCTAAATCCATATCAAAGAAATTTCCAATCATTGTAAATGTCTTAGCATTTCCAACTACTGTGACATCTGGATATTTATTTACAAAATTTTGAATATTAGCAGAATGGTCTGGCTCCATATGCTGAACTACTAAATAATCTGGCTGTCTTCCGTCTAAAGCTTCCTCGACATTTGCCAACCACTCATCTGTAAAATTCGCATCTACTGTATCCATAACTGCAATCTTCTCGTCCATAATTACATAAGAATTATATGACATTCCATTTGGCACAATATACTGTCCCTCAAACAAATCAACCTGATGGTCATTTACGCCTACATATAAAATATCGTTTGTTACCTTTGTCATTCTTTCATCTCCTAAATCACTATACTAAATTTATGTTTCCCTTATTGAGCAATACAAACTGCCCATTTGCCCAAAGGTCATGCCACAATATACCCAGATGGGCTTTTCCTTTCAACATCATTATATATGATTTTTATGAATTAGGAAAGTATTTTTTCTAATACGAGAAAATTTTTGCGATATTTTTTCTCAAAAAGTGGAGGAAAATTTTAATATCCCCTCATCTTTTCCTTCTCTTAAGAAGTATAAGCAATAATAAAACTGCACAAACCAAAATCACAACCAAACTTCCCAAGATAAATTTTTGTTCCGTTCTCACTTGGCTCGTATCTTCTCTTGATTGCTCTTTTAACTGCTCACTAGAATTTTCCTGCAAATTTTGATTTTCCACTTCTATTCCTTTTATTTCATCTGTCATCGTCCCTGTCTGTTTTTCATCCCCAGTTTCTTGAGAATTCTGTAACTCCTGTTCTGTTTGACCCTCACTCTTATCAGATTGAGACTCCTTTTCCTCCTCGTCCTGCTTAGTCGACTTAACGCTCTCATCCTTATAAAAAATCTTTGTACTTATCTCGTTATCTTTTGCCTTTCCTGTTTTCACCCAGACGAGAGTCTCCTCTATATTGCTAAGTTTATCCAGCACCTCACCCGTATCTCTAAGCGCAAGTCTATAATATCTCGCAATTCCCCTCGCATCTGCTTTGGCAAGCTCGTGAAGCTTCTCATCACTGTTTAAAAACTTCTCGTAGTCCGTCTTATTATCCATAAAAGCATGTTCTATAATAATCGCAGGTATTCCCTCTCGAATTCCCGCATTGACTATGGCATAATAATCCTTAATCGCCCCATTTGGATAGGTCGCTCCATCCTCCGATGTGCGAAGAAGAAGCCCCTGACTCTTAAGCCCTAAACCCGATAACTCATGCAAAATATTTACACCAAGCTTTTGCTCTTCCTTTGCAATCTCTTCCTTATACTGCCCCTTCGACACTAAAACTGTACATCCATTATCATACTCACAAATCTCTCCATAGGCATTATTGTGAATACTAATTAAGACATCGGCACCTTCTTCCACCGCCAAATTTGGTCTTGTGCTAAGTCCCACTGTCGCATCATTATCACGGGTCATTCCAACCGTCACATTTTCATATTTCTCTAACTCTTCCTTCAAATATTTCGCAATCTTTAAATTCAAATCCTTCTCGAAAATAGTCTCTCCATTGTCCGTCGTCTCTGCACCCGACTCCTCACCGCCATGTCCAGGGTCCAGAACAATATGCAACTCCTCTGTTTTAGCCGCCATACTCTCTGTTTTCCCGAAGAAACCAACACTCATCACTAAAATCGCTCCCAGTATAAATATTTTTCTCACCTTTTCCACCTCGTTTTTCTTTACAGTATATCATTTTGTTGGGGTCAAAAGGTCTTTTGACCCCTATGATACCGAATTGCTCCGCACAATGTGCTCCCGCAATTCTCAAAAACATTCATAATCCGCTCATTTTTCATCGAAAAATGGCTACTTATTCATGTTTTTGGCGGGTCCCAAGTTCAAAAATCCTCTTGCAAGCAAGCTTGCATCGGATTTTTGACCTTTTGACCCTGGTATCATATCATTTTTTTAATCAATTTTATAGTATATTATATGGTAAGATTTTTGCAAATAAAAACATGCAACTCACATTGAAACTGTGTAATAATTATCCTTATAAAAAAGAATTCTAGATTATTTCGCCAGTACACAGCCAAGAGAGGTCGGAGATATGTCCTCAAAAAACGATAGAGAGTGGAGCGGTTTTTCG
>JAUUSJ010000109.1 GCA_030841965.1 Blautia sp. | reverse complement strand
TTCTGCAGGGTGTGCCAGGAATGATAATTCGGTATCATTTCATCATGCCATGTTTGCCCATCAGTGCCGGAACTCCGAAAAGTACGGTATCAATTTCTTTCCAGACTATAAAACAAAGACCGAGAGTTTTACCTCCCGGTCTTTGTTAATAGAAATCTCTCTTTTTAATATTCATCATTTGTGATAAATATTTCTACTCTCCTATTTTTAGCACGTCCAGCTTCACTTGTATTGTCTGCAATGGGTTCGCTATATCCTTTTCCATCTTCTGTTATGTTGTTTGTTTCTATACCAGCGGTTCTAAGGTAATTTCCTACTGCTGCTGCTCTATTTTTAGAAAGTATGATATTGTATTGTTTTTCTCCTATATTGTCAGTATGCCCAATTATTTTAATCTTAGTATTGGGTATTTCAGTAATGATATTACATAAGTCAGAAAGCATTTTTTGAGCTTCTTCATTTAATTCATATGAATCAAATTTGAATAGGATTTCACTTTGAGCTGTTGCTTTAAACTGTTCTTTTCCATTTTTATCTTTATAGCTGGAGATTGATAAGCCATCAATAGCTTTTAGTTTATTTCTTCTAGCTTCTATCTTTTCTTGGATAGCTTTATCTCTTTCTTCTTTAACTAATTTTGCACTTCCACCAACTATTGAAGCGGTTGAATAGTTACTATTATTTTCTATCATGTCTTTTTCTTTGTCGCTTAGTTCAGCGTTACTGAAAGTTATCATATGCGTTGAAGTACATGCGGTAAAAAATGTAACAACGAAGGCTGCTAGTATAATTATTTTCTTTTTCATGATTATCTTATTGCTATAATAGGTCTGATTTTAAATGAATTTCTTTTGCTTGTACTGGTTGCTCTTCCTTTTGTTAATGAAGAAATTAGTGCAAACACTTTAGGAGTATCTTTTCCTGCTCCATCTTCTGTAGAACTCCAGTACCAACCATCAAAGTGCGTTCCTCCAATGATTGAGAAAGAAGAATATACCTTTTCAAGATTATTAGAGATTGCTTTGTTTTGTGCGATAGAGCCAATAAACCAACCTGTAACACCTTTTGGTGCGTATTCTATAGCTTTTTGAGCTGCTGGATAAGCTAAACTATCTTTTATAGCAAAGTTCATTATTGCGGCAGTATTAGCTGCTCCATCAAAGCTGTTTTCATCTTCCGAAACATTAGCTATATCCTCGTCTGTATCTATTAAAGGATTTTCTTCTAAATCTTCTAATGAAACGGCATAAGCGGCTTCTTTTATATCAGGATTATTCCCATCATTACACCAAAATACAACTCCAATGGCTTCTTTTTCATTGGGTGAAAAAAGTGAGGGATGCACTATACTTCCATCACTACATAAGATACTACCCGGCTGTAATGATGTGTCTATAATATCTTCGTGTTTTGTACATGATGATATTACCCCTATAATGGATAATAGAATTATATATATTTTTTTCATACTTAATTATTTATTGGAAATTTGACACCTACTAATAATCCATTTCGGAAATGGTCACGTGTCCAAAAGACAAAATCATTTTTTTGCATTACAAAGACTTGCATTCCATTTCTAAATGAATAGCTATATTCTAAACCTATATCAATGGAAGCCTGAAACCCTTTTCTGTTAGCTCCTAAATCTGCTCCAAACCGCCATCTTAAATTACTGTTTTTGCCTCGTGAGATTGTAGGTTTATATGCTGCACCTATGCCGAATGTTTTATAGCTCCAGAAACTATCAGAGCATACCTTATTACATACTGGGCATTTATCATATGCTGTAGCTAAATCAATATATAGTTCATAAGCATTGTGATATTTACCTTCAAACTCCAGCCCTACAACTGCATTGACGGTATTTTTCCATTGCCAACCTCCTGAAATATTAAAAAACTTATCACCATCACCAGCCATTGACTTTAGGGAAAAAAATAAGGTGATAACAAGAAATGCTATTCTTTTCATAATCGTAAAATTTTATTCAGTAAAAGCATCTGCATGAAGAATGTCTGCATAATCAATTCTTAATGTTATAGTACGTCCTGAAATCTGTTTTTCAGATATTTCTATGGTAAGAACTTTTTCGTCTGGGAAAGTAAATTTTTCAAAGACAAAAATATTTCGATAGTTCTTCTTGAAAACAAGATTCTTATTAACTTGCATCAATGGAAGTATTTCTATAGATTGAAAATTAGTAGCCTTTGTTTGTTTTTTATCTTCTATTTTGAAGCGTATTTGGTCTATATCATATCGTATTTTTGTTTTATTAATCATAGAAATATCAATAAAGAAATACTTATCTAATGTGTAGATATTGTTTAGTACAATTTTCATTAGGTTACTTTTACTGGAAACATCATAGAATTTATTTTTTGAAATAAACATTCTATGTGCGTAATCATACATTTGTGCTTTGGTTAAGTTCACTTCTGGATTCATATAGCTACGTAAATCAGCATAAGGGATATTAAAGCGAGTGTATGCTTTTGCTAAATCGCTACTATATACTAGCATATATTGTACGAAAAATCTTTCTGTAACAATGGTGATAACTCCACTAGCTCCTTCTTTTGTGGGCTTTATTCTAAGAGAGTTACCAGTAGGAATATCGCCAACAATATCATTGACTGATATATCAACATATTTTATATCTTCCATAGCTATAAAATGCGTTGAAACATCTTTGTTGACGTATATAACCTTTAGTTCTTCTGGGTTTTCACCTGCAAGCTCGATGTTTTCTCCAATAGGGGTGTTCTGTGCATTTCCTGTAATAACAGAAACCATTGTGCATAATGCAATAAAAATCTTTCTCATATTATTGTTCTTTATCTTTGTTGTTTACTAAAAAAACTTGTGTGTTATATTTTAATTTGGCTTTGTTTTTTTTGATGTTTTTGGAAAGAGCTTGGGTTGTACTACGGTAAGCATCTTGTAAAGCACCTAAAGCGAATTGTTCTACTCCTTCTGATTGGCTGTTCATTTGTATAGTTTGGCTTCCTATTTGCGCTCCAACATCTTTACTCAAATCTCTAAAAGCTGATGAAGGAACAAAGAAACCTTCTTGTCCGTCATTATCATATACAGATAAATCTACTTTCATTTGTCTGCCATCAACCATTATAGAGGAAATATTAATGTGTACTCTTTGAGCTTTAAAGCCAGATACATTCCCATATAGGTAAGTGCCTTTAGTTAAAAGAGCGTCATTAATCATTATATCATCTAGAAGCCGTATGCGTACTCGGCTACCATCTGTTACTTTTAAAGTTTCATCTAATATAGCTGTGATTAGTGAAGTTTTTTGTTCTTTCCCTACAGTATTAAAATATACTTCTGCGGGATTTTTCGCTTTTACAACTTCTATAGCCTTTTCTTTTGGCTTTTCATCTTGTTTTTTTTGAGGTGTTCTAGGACGTGGATTTTGTAATGAATCTATATAAGCCATTTGCATTTTAAAAAGCTCCATTTCTTCTTGCATCTTGGATTTTTCAGGAGCTTTCCTAGTTTCTGTTTGACTTGATTCATCTATAGTAGGAAATCCTTTTATTTGTTGTTCCAATTCCTTTTCTCGGATTCTAGAAGCTTGATTTAAACTGTCAATTTGCCTTATTTCATCATTGGAGTAAAGAGAACCAGAACTTTCAATTTCGCTAACTTCTTCTTCTTTATCTATGGTTTGTATTGATGAATAATCAGAAGATTTATTGAAAGCTCCTTTGAGTGATTCAAATTTACTTTTTATCTCTCTTTTTTCTAAATTAGCATCAGGAATATCAAGATTTAATTCTTCCGTTTCTACTAATGTAGTTTCTTCTGCTGGGGCAGAGTTTATCATATCCTTAACTAGCCATCCTATCCCTAGAATAAAAGGTAGGATGAGTATCGGAATGATGTACTTAGGCTTTTTAATATCAATCTGTTTCATACGCTATTTATTTAATTCATTGTATAAATTTTTTATTCGTATAGTGTCTTCTGGAGTTAATTTCCCATTTTTTCTTAGCTCATTAATTTCATTTTGCATTTTAATCACTTCTAACAAGTCGTGAACTCCTACTTGTTTTTTTTGTAGGGTACTATCAATGTTAATTTGTACTTTGCTTTTTTCTTCGTTGAAAACTTGCATTGGCTTTCTTTCTGGACGCATTACTAATGATAGAATTGTGACGAAAGAAAGGAATGAAATCGTAATTCCAAACATAGCTTTACGGTGTATATCAGCCCACGCCAATAAGCGTTCACAAGCGTTATTAACTCCGAATTTTTGAAATATTTTAGTAAGAAGAACAACTGTAGCTTGCTCGGCTTTAGTCTTGATACTTTCTTTTCTATCATTCTTTTTATGTTTAAACAGTTTCATTAGAAATTCTTTTTTACTTTATAATCTAGGTCTTTGTTTAGTATCGTTTTCCAATCTGTGATAATAAGTCCATGAGGATTATTTTCAGTGCGTGGAATTTGTCTTAATTTCCCTGTAGTTACAAGTTGCCTTTTTAGAATAGAGGTTTCTCGCTCTATACGTTGGATGCCATAGTACTCAAAAGATAGGTTGTTCATGTCCACCTTGATACTATCTGTCATAATTGTTACTGTTGCAGAACTCGCTAATATGGTGTTGAAATATCCTTTTTCTTTTAAATTATTATATTGTTTTAATCCGCTATCATCAATTAGATACATGGCTTTTTCCATGTTGTATTTTATAAATTCATCGTCTGGTGGTAATGTGAAAAATAAAGTGTGGAATAGATTTATGTGGCTCTTACATTCGACTTCCAAGTTGACTTCTGTACCAGTTTGTTTTACTAGTACAGGGACATCATTATCCAAAACATATATTTTTTTTCTTTCAGCTTTTACTAAAGAGAAACAAAAGGCTAGTACCATACCTGAAATAACTATACTAGTTGCAAAACAGCCAATGGATAAAATTCCGGCTAATTTGATTTTATTTTCTAAGTTTTTAATAATCATGATTATGTGAATTTAAAATTTAATGAATCTTTTTACATAGCTGCACTGGCTCCACCTGTAGCCGGAGCTGCTACAGCTTTGGTTGCGATGGCTGCTCCTCCAACCATGCCTCCTACTGCTTGCCCTACTCCAGTTGTACTTACAATCCATGTAGAAACAAAAGGTATTGTAAGCATGGCAAATGCTCCAAGTAATGCTGTAAGAAGGAAGCTATTGACACCTCCAGAGGTCATTCCGACATACATGACAAATGCAGCTTCATTTCTAAGCGCATATTCTAAAATTTCAATTTCTCTTTCTATCCCATATTGCATTACTACTAAAGAAATTGATAATACTATATATGCAATACATGAATATAAACTAACACTGACAAAACGAGCTATCCATTGTATATAAGCATCCCGAAATGCAGGTAAAACAGAGAATGCAAAAGCTAGTGGACCAAGAATAACTAATATTCCTGTGAATATGATTTGTAGGAAAAAGACAAAATAGGTACATACTTGCCAAAAAGTAACGACAATAAATTCAATGATATTAAACATTATCATTTTAACCTTAGCGACTACATATACATATAATCCAGCTATCTTGTCTCCAATAGCTGAGAAGTCTATACTAAAATCATACCATTTCTTATCCTTAACTTCATTTTCGGCTCTTTCAACTATTATGGAAGTATGTAATAACTCTACTGCTACGCTATCAATGAGTGCATATCTATTACGAGAAAGTAATTCTACTTCTTCTATCTGATTCGTAAACATAGCCTTGCTTCGTGCTGTTAATAACTCTCCGGGATAACTGATTAGATTAATAAAGGGAATCCAGAACATAAGAACCAATCCCAGTGCGAATGGACGCAATAACGGGATAATCTCTAATTTTTTATCTCCACTCATCATTTTGAAGCTTTCTACTCCAAAATATAACAACATAAAGATTGCTGCCAATGCTTGTGCATCCGCAATAAATTCTCCGAATAGAACAGTTGTTTTATCTCTTAGTCCATCAAATAATTCTAACAGTGAATTTATCTATTAACTCATTCATGGCTCATTATTGTTTTATTTATATTATTCAATCTTGTTATTAATGAAAGAACCTCTATTAGTTCTTTATCAAAATCTAAATAGGCTTCCCTTTTTTTAGAGTTACTCATATGTGAATCATGGATTATATCTATGTTCTTTTTTATTCTAGTAACTTCATCAGTTATAACTTCAACATGTTCTTTATTACCGCCATTAGAAGAATATTCGACAAGTTTTTTATTTATATCATTAAGAATATCATTTCTACGATTTTTAGTTAAAGTATATTGATAATCAATTTCTTTATCTCCAAATTTGAAGAGTTCCTGTCTATATATGGTATCAACATTATACCCTTCTTTTTCTGTTTCTGATTTATTGTACTCTACGGCTGCCATCATGGGAATTTCTTGTAACTGGAAATTACGTCTATCTTCCTTCCCGTATTTGTCGTGTAACCCTAAGCCCGGCAAAGGAATTTTAATACCCAAAACCTTTTTATACCATATCCAGTAATGATACCATTCTGGTTGTAGTCGTACTCTATCCATAAATTCCATATTATTAAGCACGCTCCATTTCCCTTTATCCTTTACAGGCATTTGGGAATAGGTATTAGAAGTACCAATAATCAACATTAGGGAAAAAAATAAAAGCACTCTTTTCATATTATCTTTTAGGTTTTACTTTATAATTCTGTAATAAATCATCAACTAATTTTGAACGATTATCTTTGTATTTAAATACCCCCGGAGCTAATGTTTGTAATACTCCATTTCTTTTTGCTGTTTTCATCTGTCGGCATACAGCGTATGCTATACCTCTCATGTTTCTTAGTTCATTAATAACATACTTAAGCAAGTCTATTCTTTGCTTATTATCCATAAGGTTTACATCTGTCCCGACAATAGCGACCTGATAAATGTATTGTGTCAAATCCGCAGTGCGATTTACTAATTCTAGCTCTGTTTTTGCTGACACCAATAATAAAGCCGGGTCACCTACAGCAAGTTCAACCATTTGTTTTTGATATTTACCAATATCTGCTGCAATATCAGTGCAGTAGATAATATCTTTTCCTGTTTTTATGATGGCTTCTACAGATTTTAGGCTATTATAAAATTTGCTTTGGAAAAATTCAATCTGAACCATTTTTTCACTGATTTGTTTTTGTATAAGGCTTATTTGAGCTTCATTCTCTTTCACTTTAGAGAAAGAAGTATGTTGCACCTTATGATTAGCTATAAGTGTTTCCATACAGGTTATATCCAAGACTGCCTTTTGCGAATATGCAACTTGGGTTAAAGTAGATGCTACCACTAAAATAAATAGGATTTTCTTCATGATATTATCTTTAACGGTTTGTAATCCATTTGTATTTATCTAGGATATATTTATATAATGGTTGTTCCCCTATGATGTTAAGTATATCTTTTAGGCTTCCATCATCGGAGTGATACCCTAGTACCTTATTGACTTGTAAAACCCAATCCATATTTTTTAATTTGGAAGATTTTAGGTCTATTATAAAATTATTCAATCCTGTTTGGAAACTACCATAAATGATATGATAATATCCAACAGCATCTTTTTCAATTCGTTCTGTAGTAAATGTGAAATATTCGTGTAGAGAAACCTCTACTCCAAATACATTTCCATAATTTCCTCTTTTTATAAATACTTCATTAAACCGATTACGGTTTTCTTTATTGGGAAGTTGATTTATGGTAAATATTTGCTTTTGATTTACTTCCGTTAGGGATAAAAGATTTGCTATTTCTTGATATTTGTCTATAAATTTACTTTGGTCTAATAGGCATATAATATCGGAGTTGCTGATTATAGAGTTTTTGACTACAGGATTACTAATTATGTCCTCCAGTTCTTGAGTAACAACCATTGCCATACCCCAAAATTTACGAACTGTTTTATACAAATAGAGTATATAGCCAGCCATCATAGGGCTAGCTATGGCTTTCCATGCTTCTTCAATTATTAATGCCTTTCTGTTCTTTTTTAATCTCATTTTTTGAATAAAAACGTCCATAATAATTAAGGTTACTATTGGAAATAATTCAGGGTCATCTTTAATTGCATCAATTTCAAAAACTATAAAGGGTTCTTCAAAAAGGGAAGTGTCAAAATCCTCATTAAGAGTTTTTTCTAACTGTCCTCCTTTATAGAATTTTTTTAATAGAAACTTATAGTTAGTAATATCAAAATCAATTTTGTTCTCTTTGCAAATGATAGGTATAATGCGTAGGGAAAATTCGTAGAAAGAGTTAAAAGATAAGCTTTCAACTTTTATTTCTTTCAATATATCTTCCTTCTTCTGGATTCGTCTTTCTATTATAGAAAGTAATCTAGTTTCAGGATTATCAAGCTCTTGGCGTGTAAAGCCTTTTTCGATGAGAATGTTTTGTATCGCTTTTTCTGCGTTGGTTTTTTCTCCGCCTTCTCCTTTTTCTACTAGTTGCTGTAATTTCTCTATTTTTTCGGAAAGTATCTTGCGTTCTTCTTTTTCCCTTTCGTTTTCAAATTCTTCTTCATTGACTTGAAATTCGAGTAGTAAATTTTCACGTATGGCTTCTTTTTCCGCATCTGAATAACCATTAAAGGGATGAAAGTAGAAAGAATAGTATTTTTCTATGGTAATATCCATAATTTCTTCTTCTTGCTTTTTGACCTCACCATTTGCACCTTTCCATATCAGGAAAATTAATGATTTAAGAAAGTTTTTCTTTTCTACATTATACTCTTCTTCAGTAATTCGGAAAGGATTCATAGATATAGGCTTGCTTTCAGAATAAGTAATGTATTTGCCATGATAGTATTCGCACATTCCTGAATAACTATGCCCTGTATCTACCAATACAATATCAGTGTTATCTAAAACCCATTGTCTTACTTTGGAGTTGACATAGAAAGACTTACCAGAACCACTTGGACCTAAAACAAAGAAGTTGGAGTTATTTGTATATTTTTTCTCACCTTCTTTCCCGGACATATCTATTCCAACAGGCAATCCTTGTCTGTCTGTAAAATAAGTAAGAAAAGGGCTGTTTTCTGTTACTTGTAATTTTTCCTTGAACAAAAGACAAATTGCAGCATCGGAAGTTGTTAGAAATTTGTCATAACTGTTTAGGTTGATTGCGTTTCCTGGCAGTGCACATTCGAATAATTCTAATTGGTTGAAACATTGTTTATTAATAATAATGCCACAATCAAAAAGAGATGTTTCAACATAGTTGATAGCCTTACTAATATCATCAAGACCAGCAAGAATTATATTATAATGTGCATATACAAGCATTTGCCCTTCTCTGGCAATATCCGACTGCACTCGTTCTATGTCTTCTACACATAAATCATTTGCAGGGTCAGGCATTCCTTTATGTTTTTTCTTTTTGCCTTCTAATTTGTTTGCTTCGTTTCGTTGGTCTGGAATATTTATTACTTGATTATAGATAATTGTGTCTATACCTGGTGTATCATGCAAAAAAGAGAGTAAGTCAACAGGAAACCTTAGCCCAATATTGACCTCTTTATATGGTTTTATAACAGAAGGAAAATTAACTTCGTCAATATCTACAAGAGAAATGCACTGTACGTTTTTTTCTCCAATTATAAGATTTTCTTCTCTTGCTTTGATATTTTTTAGGCTTACTGTTTGCTGATTGAAATTGATAGATAGAAATCTTTTTATATATATTTCTATTTCATTTTCATTTAATAGTTTAGCTCTTATTCCTCTGTTAGCGAATAGTCCTAATACTTTTGTGATGTTTCTAATAAAAGTATCAAACCTTCGAGGGTCAAAAGAAAAGAATTTAGACCTTTCTACTTCTCCTGTAATAACAAGATAAGTAGAAATATCAGTATATATTCGTCCTTTAAAATGTTCAAAATAACGATTTGATAAATAGTCGTTCTTCCTATTCTGGGGTGGTAAAAATGATTTTTTACATAGAATATCCTGTTTTTGTATTGTATATCCAGTTCCTAATACTTTGAGGATATTAGTAAATAAGTGGTGAAAATCATAGTAAGCATCCATATCTGCTGAATACTGTATTATCGGATTTTCACATTTAATGATAACAGAATAGTCGCCCCTTCGGTTATAGAATATAGGAGTATTGTCTATTGTTTCAATACCAATATAAGGAGCTTCAAATTCACTTTTCTTTTTCATAAGCTTTATTTTTTTCTATCTCTTATAAAAGTGCGTGATACTATATATATGCCTTTTCGTTTATCTTTCCTGTGAAGCCCTTTTCTTTGTAATTGCGATGTTATTCCTAACCCTCCAAACATAACTATTACAAGAGTTATACCTCCCCACATAAAAGAAGCCAGAGTAGAAACAATAGCACATAAAAGTAAAGCACTAATAATACAAGCTCCACCGATATATATGAACTTGCCTTTAAATCCTTTGAAAATAAGGGGCTTTTGTAGCCCCTTATATACATTGTAACTTGGATACTCTTTCGACATATTAGATTCCGAAGAATGCTTTTACGACAACACCTGATACAACCAGAAAGATACATGACCCCATCCAGCCCATAACAGCCTTTTGTACATCTTGGTCACCAGAGTTCCATTTTAAATAAACTCGCACTGCTCCAACTAATCCTACTAGACCTCCTAGTATCATCATCATGTTTCCTAGGGGGTCCATGTAGGTTGCAAGTTCAGAACTAGCTGCATCAATTCCCGCAGCACCTTGTGCAAAAGTGTTAGTTACTACCATTATGCTAATGGCTAAAGCGAATGCTCTTTGAGCAATTTTTGAAAAAAACTTTTTCATTTGAATAAAAATTAGTTGTTTATTTGTTAAAATTTACGTGTGAAAACATGCTTTTCCCTTTAGCAAGAAGTTGTTCCATTGGAATACCTTGTGTTTCAACTTCCATTTCAATAGATTCATTTACAGATACATAATTCTGTTCAGATTCTTTTTTTTCATCTTCTTTTTCGTATGAGCCTGTTTCAAAATCTTCATCTACAACTTTGTGAGGTATTTCTTCTTCCTCTCCTATTGAAATAATTTCTTCTTCTTCACCTGTATTGGTTTTGCTTTGCTTTAGGAAAGCATCATACAGGATGTTTGCAGCGTAGTAAACTACATAAATGGCAAATACAGCCATGATAAATTGTGAATAACTCATATTCTTAAATTTAAAAGTTTCATTAATCGACCCTTTTTCTGTACTTTTGATTTATAATAGTACTAGAGGTAATAACAGGGGGGAAAGCCCTAGTTTAAAATAGTTTCGCGAATAGTTGAATTTATGAAACTTGGATTTAAATAAAATGGAGATAATAGGCTACGCTCGTGTTTCAACGAGGGAACAGAATTTAGATTTGCAGCTAGATGCTTTAAAAGAAGCCGGATGCAAACTTATATTTGAGGAAAAAGTATCAGGAGTAAAGGATAGACCCGAATTAGATAAAGCCCTTGCATATTTGCGAGAAGGTGATACTTTTGTTATCTGGAAGCTAGATAGATTAGGACGTTCTTTGAAAGATTTAGTTTATATAGTTGATTGTTTGCAGAAAAGAAAAATTGCATTCAAAAGCATAGTTGATGGTATTGATACTAATAGTGCTTTAGGAAGATGTCAATTTGGAATTTTTGCTTCATTGGCTGAATATGAACGTGAAATAATAGTAGAACGAACTAGGGCTGGATTACAAGCTGCAAAAGAACGAGGGAAACTTACGGGACGACCTATAGGGTTATCGGAAGATGCAAAGAGAAAAGCTATAGCAGCAAAGCGTTTATATGAAAATCGGGATTATTCTATAGATGAAATATGTAGAATTTTACACATTGGAAGTAAGGCTACTTTGTATAGGTATTTACGTTATGAAAAAGTAAGATTGATGAATAGAAGAAATAAATAGGGCGTTACCTTTCAGGTCGGGCTTTTCGCTGCAAGTCCTCGCTACGCTGTGGGCTTTCCGCTGCAATCCCTAACGCATTTTCCCACCCACCCTTCTAAGGTATATCCAATGCTTTGCTTTTTTCACCGCTTCTATGAAGCACCTACAAAAGCAAGGCATTGGATATTCGGTTTTATAGACTTCATGTTCCCTAAAGGGAATATTCCGTTTATAAAACCTTATCTCTCACCCAAAATATATAAAACTTTAGGGAAAAGATAATACGTTAAAAATCAGCCAATTATAAACTATTTTTAACAAAAATAATTGTCTTATTATTTGCGACATTTATAGAAAATTACTATCTTTGAGTATTGAAAATAAAGAGATAAACAAACCTTTAAAGCTGGTTTGGCTGCCAGTATAAAGAACAGCAAACAAAATTATGAAATCTACTTTTGATAAAAATGCAGAGAAGTTTGTAAACCTTATGGTTGAAAAAATTGAAAGCTTGTCTATGAATTGGCAAAAACCTTGGTTCTCTAAAGTCAACTCTAAACAGAACTTTTTACCACAAAATTTAACAGGTCGTACTTATAGTGGTGGAAACGCTTTTTTACTTTATTTTTTGTGTGAAAAATATAATTATCAAACTCCTGTTTTTTTGACATTCAATCAAGCACGAAACGAAGGTATTAATGTTCTAAAAGGTGCTGTTGCTTTTCCTGTTTATTATACATTATTTTGTGCTTATCATCGTCAGACAAATGAAAAAATTTCATATGATGAATATAACAAATTATCAGAAGAAGAACAAAAAGAATACCGTTTAGCAGCTTATACAAAATATTTCCAAGTTTTTAATTTAGACCAAACAAACTTTGCGGAAAAATATCCCAATAGATGGGATATATTAAAGGCTAAATTTTCAGGAGAGGAACAGCCACAAGAAGAGAAAGAAATGTATGTAAATCCAATACTTGATGAAATGAATAAGAATCAAAATTGGGTATGTCCTATTCAAACGGTTTCTAGTGATAGTGCGTTTTATTCAATATCAAATGATAGCATTACTTTACCTTTAAAGAGCCAATTTAAGGACGGAGAAAGTTTTTATGGTACAGAATTACATGAAATGGGACATAGTACAGGTGTTAAAAATAGACTAAATCGAAAAGGATTTTATGAAAATGATAAATTCAATTATGGGCGTGAAGAACTTGTAGCAGAATTAATATCGGCTTTGTCTGGTGTATATTTGGGTATTTCTGTAACCGTCAGAGAAGAAAATGCGGCTTATTTAAAATCATGGTGCAAAGCAATAAAAGAAGAACCTAAATTTTTATTTACTGTATTGGCAGATGCTATTAAAGGTAGTAAATTCATAGCCCAGCATCTAAATATAAGGCTAGATGTGGAAGAAGTTGAAGAAGAGAAAAATACAAAGGTTGCTTAAAGGTTCCTTCCCCCCTCATTGGGGGGAGTTCTTTTTTCAAACGCCAAAAAAGAACCAAAAAGGCTTAATCGCTTCACTTTGTTACGCTCCAATAGTTTTGCTATCGGTAAACCCACCCACCCTTCTAAGGTATGTTTCTTTATCCCTTCTGCAATCCTTACTAAAGTTCCACTACCTTTTAGGTAACTCCACTTTAGTAAGCATTGCAGAAGCGGAAACATGACGCAAATTAAAATACATTCTCACTTTGAGAATACATTTTAATGCGTCTTGTTGTCTAACCCAATAAGAACTATAGGGAAAGAAATTGATACCGTACTTTTCGGAGTTGCGGCATTGATGGGTAAACATGGCATGATGAAATGATACCGAATTATCATTCCTGGCACACCCTGCAGAACGACCTTTTGATACCAAATACAAAAAGCTGCCGGAAGCCGGACACAAAAAATTGATACCATAAAACTATAGGGAAAAAGAACAAAGAGAAAACACTATATATAAATAATATATGAATATATAATATATGAACCTATAAACATATAATATATGATTAATATACTCCACTTCCAGAAAGAGCAACACGAAGAATCTTCTTTTCCCTAAAGTTCTTTGTGTCGTTTCTCTCTATATCTGAATACAGAAAAACGGCTGCATCATAAAAGAAAAGACACCGACACCATTCAGGAACTACCGCCCATCGGCAAAAGGATTGCATCTAATTGATACCTTTTCTGCCTGCACTGGAGAGAAACCGGGAAGGTATTTGATACCGTACTTTTCCGGGTTCTGCCCGGCATGGACGATAAGAGAACATTATTATGATACCAAAAAACTTTAGGGAAAAATAAAACTTCGGCACTCTATAAGCCTAAAACTATTTTTAACAAAAATAATTGTCCTATTATTTGCGACATTTATAGAA
>JAUUSJ010000108.1 GCA_030841965.1 Blautia sp. | reverse complement strand
AAAATCAGCGTATGTCGAAAAACCGTGGGAACGAACGTGTTTTTCGAGGACATATGGACGGACTCTCTTAGCGTCTCCCTCCATTATCCCACTTCTTAGTTACCCTCTAAAACTCCTCCGCATCCAAAACCTCAAACGCCTCCCCTTTCGGTTCCACCTTAAAAACCATCTTCTCCTTCGTCCTTGGATGCCAAAACATCAATCGAGTCGCATAAAGCCCAATTGTCACATACTTTTTCCTCTTCTTCTGAAAAACAGGATTATACTTCGTATCCCCATAAATCCCCGCATGACGAGCCGCAAACTGCACACGAATTTGATGATGCCTTCCCGTCTTCAAGTGAATCAGCACATACGTATACTCCCCCTTATCCGTCTGAATCTCATCCAACACTTCATACTCCAACTCCGCTCTCTTAGCCCCCTTGACCTCTTTTGAAACAATTCTCGAAGTATTCGTCCTCGAATCCTTCAAAAGATAATCCACAAATCTTCCATCTTTTTCCTCCAACATGCCCGTCAAAATCGCCTGATATGTCTTTTCCATCTTATTCTCTTGTATCTGTCTACTCAAATCAGCCGCAGCCTCTTTCGTCCTGGCAAAGACTAAAATCCCTCCAACCGGACGGTCCAGTCTATGAATGAGATAAATCTCTGGCTCCCCCTCTTTTTCTTTCTTTTCATATAAATAATTCTTCAAATAGTGAAGCAAATCCATCGAGACAGTCTTATCACTCTGCACTGCCATCCCCTGTGGCTTCTCACAAACGATAATGTCTTTGTCCTCATATAATATCTTCACTTCTCTCTCTCGCATTTTCCATCTCACCTTCCTATTTCATCTATAATCGAAACCGATATCCAATCCCCCATATCGTCTCAATATAACTTTGTTTCCCGTCATTCGTATCTATTTTTTCTCGAATTTTCTTAATATGTACCGTAATCGTAGCGCTCTCTCCCACCGTCTTCATTCCCCATATTTTGCGGAATAATTCGTCTTTTGAAAAAACCCGGTTTGGATGTGATGCTAAAAAGGTAAGCAAGTCAAATTCCTTTGAAGTGAGAACAACTTCCTTTCCATTTTGAAAAACCCTTCTGGCTGTTTTGTCAATCTCTAAATCTCTCACTTTCAAAACATCATTTTTGTTCACATATTTCCCAACAATTCTATCATACATAGCCAAATTTGCCTTCACTCTGGCTACCAACTCACTGGGACTAAACGGCTTTGTGATATAGTCATCTGCTCCCATTCCTAATCCTCTAATCTTATCAATCTCATCTGTCTTCGCTGACACAAATAAAATCGGAATATCCTTTCTCTCTCGTATCTTCTTACAAATCTCAAATCCATCCATATCTGGAAGCATAATATCCAATATGACCATATCATAATCTATCTTCAATGCCTTGCGCAGAGCTTTTTTCCCTGTTTCCTCGATATCTACTTTGAGACCATTTACCTGTAAATAATCTCTCTCCAGCTCTGCCATATTTCTCTCGTCCTCTACAACAAGAATGTACTTCATTCTTTCACCCCCGTCCTACATTGCTTGCAGGCTTACTCCTATTCCATGATATGATTTAACAATTTTTTCTTTCTTTTTCACATTTTGCTCTCATCATTCTCCCTAAATCAACTGTCTTCATTATTCTATACAATCTGTCCCCGGTTCTAGCAAATAACTCCTATTTAAAATAACAATAATCACAGTCTGTATTATAACCCTTTCATATCTTAACACAGTTGTCAAATCAAATCTTGTTGTATTATAGGAAAGAAGTGAAAAAAAAAGCGCAAATTTTTCTTTGCGCCTTCGTACTCCTTATTGTTTTTTAAATGAACTGTCTATCCTGACGAAAATCACATTGTATGGCTTTATTATACACCAATATAGACTAAATAGCTAGATAAAAAACATAAGTTTTTTCTTAAAATAATTATTTTTTACAGTTCTTTTCCGAGTTATCGAGTTAACGTAATAAATTCCCGCTAATATAATCGAGTATCTTATCTGCAACCTCAGTCTTTGTCAAAATCGGCAACTCGAGCTGTTCTTCTCTTGTAATAATTGTGACAATATTGGTGTCTGTATTAAATCCAGCCCCCTCTACTTTTAGGTTATTCGCCACAATCATATCCACATTCTTTTTCTCTAATTTTTTTCTCGAATTCTCTATCATATTTTGCGTCTCCATGGAAAATCCACAGATGACCTGTCCATCTCGCTTATTTTCCCCGAGATACTGTAAGATATCTTCTGTTCTCTCTAAGGCGATAGACATATTATCGTCTTTTTTCTTTACTTTCTCATCGCTTACATTGGCCGGTCTATAATCCGCAACTGCAGCTGATTTTATAATAATATCACTCTCGCCGCTATGCTCCTTTACAGCCTCAAACATATCTGCGGCACTCTCAACAGGGATACAATGCACAAATCTCGGTGGCTCAAGTGCGACTGGTCCTGTGACAAGAGTCACATCTGCTCCTCTTAACATTGCCTGTCTCGCGATAGCATATCCCATTTTTCCAGAAGAATGGTTTGTGATAAAACGGACAGGGTCGATTGGCTCCCTCGTAGGTCCCGCCGTCACGAGAACTTTCTTGCCTAATAAATCCTTCTCGCAGGCAATTGCCTTTAAAATATAATCGACCAATACATTCTCGTCAGGCAATTTTCCAGCACCGACATCTCGACAGGCAAGTCTTCCGACCGCCGGGGAAATCACTTCAAATCCATATTTTTCTAATATTTTTAAATTATCCTGCACAATCGGATTCTCAAACATATGTGTATTCATAGCTGGCGCCACAATTTTAGGTGCCTCACATGCAAGCACCGTTGTCGACAACATATCATCTGCAATCCCATGTGCCATCTTCGCAATAATATTGGCAGAGGCCGGTGCGATAAGCATCGCATCTGCTTTTTGTGCTAAAGATACATGTGCGACATGAAATTGGAAATTCCGGTCAAATGTATCAACGAGACATTTATGGTTTGTCAATGTCTCAAAAGCAGTTGGATGTATGAAATTTGTCGCATTTTTCGTCATAATCACATGGACATCGCAATTCATCTTAACGAGCATATTTGCAACATTTGCCATCTTATAGGCGGCAATGCTTCCAGTTACTCCTAATACAACTGTTTTTCCCTTTAACATAATTTTTCCTCCAAAGTATACTATGAAAACTCCGCCAAATAGCTGTGCAGATATTTGACGGATTGATAAAGGAAAAGCCCCTTTTGGGGCTAATCCTTCTTTGTTCTTTTCACTATCTTCTATTCCATATCCTGTAATAAACCATGTTTCTCATAATTCGTAATACGGCTTATCTTATTCTCATCATCTACAAAAACAACCGTTGGCTTGTGCGTTTTTGCCTCTTCTGGCGTCATTGTCGCATAACACATAATGATAATTTTATCATTTGCGCTGACACATCTTGCCGCTGCTCCATTTAGACAAATCATTCCACTTCCCCTCTCGCCCGCAATGGTATAGGTCTCAAAGCGAGAGCCATTATTGATATCCACAATCTGTACTTTCTCATACTCACAGATACCTGATTTCTCAAGCAATTCCTCGTCTACTGTGATACTTCCCACATAGTCAAGCTCTGCTTGCTTTACTGTCGCTCTGTGAATTTTTGCTTTTAACATCGTTAGTTCCATCTCAATCCTCCGCTTATGCTATAATTGTATTATCGATTAATCTTGTCTTGCCGATATAAACTGCAATCGCAATCAGCGTACCAGGTTTTACCTCGGTAACAGGCTCAATCGTAAGTGAATTTACTGCCTCAACATAGTCAATTCTCGCAAGTGGCTCAGCCTCTAAAACCTTTCTCATCTCAGCCTTTATAATCTCTGCACTTGTCTCTCCGTCTTTTACCAAAGACTCTGCGAGAAAGATAGATTTGCTAAGACAAAGAGCTGCTCGTCTTTCTTCCTCGGATAAGTAAGTATTTCTAGAACTCTTTGCAAGTCCATCTGCCTCTCTGACAATCGGACATCCGATAATCTCGATATCCATATTCAAGTCTGCTACCATTCTCTTAATAACTGCAAGCTGCTGTGCATCCTTCTGTCCAAAATAAGCTCTATCTGGCTTTACAATATTAAAGAATTTATTTACAACTGTACAAACACCTCTAAAATGAGTCGGACGTGTCTTTCCACAGAGTCCCTTTGTAAGACCATTCATATCCACAAAGGAACAAAATCCATCTTCATACATCTCTTCTACTTCTGGATGGAAGATTAAATCTACACCAATCTCCTCACATAAAGCGGCATCTCTGTCCAAATCCCTTGGATATGCCTCTAAATCCTCTGTCGGTCCAAACTGCATTGGATTTACAAAAATACTTGCCACCGTCCTATCATTATCTTCCACAGATTTTTTCATAAGACTCGCATGTCCCTCATGCAGATATCCCATAGTTGGGACATATCCGACAGTTAAACCTTCTTTTCTCCAGGCCTTTACCTGCTCTCTTACTTCTTTTACTGTACCTACGATTTTCATATTTCTTACCTCGCCCTTAGTTCTATCTACTAATATATAAACCAGATTGCTCCGCACAATATGCTCCCGCATCTACGTTCCACTCCAGTCGGCGCTAAACGGGCGTCACTGGCGCCCAGCGCCCGCAATCCGCAAAAACATTCATCATATTAGTAAAGTTTTTCGATAACTTCTTCCTTAATTGTGTACTCATGCTCTTTTGCTGGGAAGCTTCCATCTTTTACTTCCTTATCATACTGCGCAAATGCCTCTCTCATAATCTCTCCGACATTTGCAAACTTCTTGACAAACTTTGGTGTAAAATCAGAGAATAACGCAAGCATATCCTGATATACAAGCACCTGTCCATCGCATCCATTTCCAGCACCAATTCCGATTGTAGGAATGGAAATACTCTCAGACACTAATTTTGCCAATTTCGCTGGCACGCATTCCAAAACTACTGCAAATGCTCCTGCCTCCTCGACAGCCTTCGCATCTTCTAATAATTTTTTCGCTGCCGCCTCAGTCTTTCCCTGCACCTTAAATCCACCAAACGCATTGATAGACTGTGGTGTCAATCCAAGATGAGCCATAACTGGAATAGAGGCGTCTACAATAGCCTTAATCTGTGGGCAAACCTCTCTTCCACCTTCTAATTTCACTGCCTGTCCTCGACCTTCCTTCATCAATCGACCTGCATTTACAACCGCATCATATACTGATGTCTGATAAGACATAAATGGCATATCAATAACAACAAGAGCATTCTTCGCTCCTCTTGAAACGGCTGCGCCATGGTGAATCATATCTTCCATCGTGACAGAAATCGTATCTTCATATCCTAAAATGACATTTCCGAGGGAATCTCCAACTAAAATACTATTAATTCCCGCTTCGTCAACTAATTTCGCCGTTGAATAATCATATGCTGTAAGCATAGAAATTTTCTCTTTTTTCTGTTTCATTTCCTGAAATGTTGTTACTGTGTTTTTCATGTTCATCTCGCCACCTAAAATCATCACTTCGTATGATGATTTTCCTTTGTAGCCTCTCCTTTCTCATCTTCGATAAATTTTACAGCTTCATCCAATACATTTTGAAGAGCTTCATAGTTCGTCTCGTCATGCTTTTTCTTCGCAATCTGCACAAGCTTTTTCGATAGCAATGCATACAAAAGCCTGTCCTCGTCGTCTAGCACGTTCAAATGCTTCTTTACCGTGCCGATATCATTTCTCTCCACAGGACCAGTTAAGCTGGCCACACAGCCCCCCTCCACAATATGCTCGACATTCCCGAGCAAAATAGGTAAGAGTGCATGGGAGGAAAAATCTTCTGACAATCCGCATTTCGACAATAAATCATTCGCCTGCTGCGCCAAGGCAATCACTTGATTACTGCAAGTAGCCGCCGCCGTGTGATAAAGTATCTTCTTTTCCGGTGCAATCTCCTCAATATGATTGCCCATGGACAAAAAAAGTTCCTTCATCTGCTCTAAATACTCCAAGTCTCCTTCAATTGTAAAATAAGCGTTGGATAGTTCTTTGTAAGATGTGAGTTTATCGCTCACTGCAAAGAGTGGATGAATCGAATAGCCATAACAATGATACTGGCCAATTCCCGGAAATGCTTCTGCGCTTGTCAAAGCGCCACTGCAATGACATATAACTTTATGTTGAATCGAATACTCTGTTAAATATTCCCAAGTTTTCTTTATAACTCCATCTGGAACAGTAAGAAATAGAGCATCACTTTCCTTCACAAGCTCCTCTAGCTGCTCATACGCCTTTGTCTTCGTAAACAAAGCGGCCTCTCTCGCCGCAGACATATCTGTGTCATAATATCCAGACATCAGCTGTCCGTGCATCTGAAAGTACTTACCAAGGGAAAAACCTACTTTCCCAGCTCCAATAAATCCTATCTTCATCATATATCACCTTCCTTTAGGTAATACTCTAAGTCTTATTCCTATTACAGATATAAGCTTAACTATATGATTCCAGTTAAAGTCTATATGTTCACCGGTATAGTTTCGTTCTGAATACTATCCGAGTCTACTATATCATCAATTCCCCAAAATGTAAACAAATATCTCATTTTATTTTTACAAACAATCTGTGCCAAAAAGGGAGGTTTTTCTCCCTTTTTGGCACAGTAATTATCTATTTTAAATTTAGAGCTTCTACTTTTAGACTTTATCTTCTATAGGTAAGCTTTTAGCTCCTCAACCTTATCCAACTTCTCCCATGGCAAGTCCACATCTGTCCTTCCAAAATGTCCATAAGCCGCCGTCTGCTTATAGATTGGTCTTCTAAGGTCGAGCATCTTAATAATACCAGCTGGTCGAAGGTCAAAATGCTTTCTCACAATATCAACTAACTCTTTCTCGGATTTCTTGCCCGTTCCAAATGTATCTATCATAATAGAAGTAGGCTGTGCAACACCAATCGCATAAGATAATTGAATCTCGCATTTGTCTGCCAATCCTGCCGCTACAATATTCTTTGCCGCATAGCGAGCCGCATAGGCTGCAGAACGGTCCACCTTCGTCGCATCCTTTCCAGAAAATGCTCCACCGCCATGGCGCGCATATCCACCGTAAGTATCTACAATAATCTTTCTTCCCGTAAGTCCGCTATCTCCATGTGGTCCGCCAATGACAAATCTTCCTGTCGGATTAATGAAAAACTTCGTATCCTCGTCCACCATCTCGGCTGGCAAAACTTCATCAAAGACATATTTTTTAATATCCTCGTGAATCTTCTCCTGAGATACCTCCGGGTCATGTTGAGTAGAGAGCACTACCGCCTCAAGGCGAAATGGTTTTCCATTCTCGTCATACTCCACTGAAACTTGTGTCTTTCCATCTGGTCTCAAATAATCCAAGGTGCCATCTTTTCTGACTTTTGTAAGTTGCAAAGCCAATTTATGAGCCAAAGCAATCGGATATGGCATATACTCTTCTGTCTCATTTGTGGCAAAACCAAACATCATTCCCTGGTCTCCAGCTCCAATCGCCTCAATCTCCTCGTCTGTCATTTTATTCTCCTTCGCCTCAAGTGCCTTATCCACTCCGAGCGCGATATCCTGGGACTGCTCATCCAAAGCGACCATAACACCACATGTCGTGGCATCAAAGCCGTACTTTGCCCTTGTATATCCAATCTCACTCACGGTATCGCGGACAATCTTTTGAATATCCACATAGGCATTCGTCGTAATCTCACCCATAACCATAACAAGTCCCGTCGTCACTGCTGTCTCACAGGCCACACGGCTCATTGGGTCCTTCTCCAATAATGCATCTAGAATCGCATCAGAGATTTGGTCACACATTTTATCTGGATGTCCCTCTGTCACAGACTCAGATGTAAATAATAATTTCTCCATAATCATCTTCCTTTCTTTTTCTTAACAACTGTTTTTCCATTATGCTCTCTCTTATCAATTGAGAGCAATTTCTATATATAAAGAAAAGTCCGATTGCTCGGACTTGAAATCTTTTTCAAATCCTCTTATTGCTCGACATTCGTCGCTCAGGTTGGCACCTTCCAAATGATGGGGTTGCCGCAGCTTCACAGGGCCTTTCCCCTCCACTGCTCTGAATAAGAGTGATATTAAACCACCTGAAAATATCAGACTTTATATTTTATGATGTTGGGGTCAAAAGGTCTTTTGACCCCTATGATACCGAATTGCTCCGCACAATGTGCTCCCGCAATTCTCATTCTATTAAGATACACGGTATACTTTGTTTGGATTCTCACTGTCTACTAATTCAATCATTCCGCCGAGACCTCTGATTTTCTCGTCAAAACGCTCATATCCTCTCTGAATATAGACGATGTCCTCCACTGTAGTATTACCCTCCGCAGCAAGACCTGCAATAACAAGTGCCGCTCCTGCTCGTAAATCTGGTGTAATAACAACAGAACCTGAAAACTTCTCCACTCCAGAAATCAGAGCGGAACTTCTCTCTACACGAATCTTAGCTCCCATTTTAATGAGCTCGTCTGCATAGATAAAACGATTCTCAAAAATATCCTCCGTCACTCGGCTTGTCCCTTCTGCCAGCGCCATGGCAACTGCCAACTGCGGCTGCATATCTGTAGGAAAACCAGGATAAGGCTGCGTCTTGATATCTACTGCTTTTAGTCGGTTCTTTGCGATAACACGAACTTCATCATCAGACTCTATAATCTCCGCACCCATATCAATTAGTTTAGAGGAAATAACATGCAAATGTGCTGGAATTACATTCTTCACTACTACATCACCTTTTGTGGCGGCGGCTGCTACCATAAAAGTTCCAGCCTCAATCTGGTCTGGAATAATAGAATAATCAATATCTTTTGTAAAACGCTTCACACCTTTGATACGGATTGTCTCAGTACCGGCATTACGAATATCTGCGCCCATTCGATTTAAGAAGTTGGCGACATCCACGACATGTGGCTCTCTCGCAGCATTCTCAAGAATCGTATCTCCCTCAGCCAATGCAGCGGCCATCATGACATTAATCGTCGCTCCAACACTCACGACATCGAATGTAATCTTTGCTCCTCTTAAATTATCAGCCTTTGCGATAATCATACCGCCCTCAATATCAACCTTCGCTCCAAGCTTCTTAAAGCCCTTGATATGCTGGTCAATCGGACGAGCGCCAATATTACATCCTCCTGGAAGAGCAACTTTCGCTTTCTTATACTTACCAAGCAAGGCTCCAACTAGATAATAAGATGCTCTCATTCTTCGAATATACTTATTGTCCACACATAAGTCTCCGCTGCCATCGATATCTTTTCCACTGATAATCACTTCATTTGGTCCCTTTTCGACGACTTTAGCTCCAATTCCTTCCATCGCTTTCAATAAAATATCCGTATCATTTACCTTTGGTACATTATCAATATGACATTCTCCATCTGTCATAATCGCTGCTGCTAAAATACCTAATGCTGCATTCTTAGCACCACCAATTACTACTTCTCCAACTAATGGATTACCACCTTTTATTATATACTGATCCATCTTACACCTCTATAAACATTATTTTTCATAACCTGATTAGAGAGGATTTTCTCCATCCCCTTATTACCATCATTACTTCCAATTCTACTCGCCGAAACTATCCTTCGTATCTGCATCATCTCAAAATAAATACAAAACTCCTAAAAATATCGACTTTTTTACATAATCTGCCTCTTTTATGCGGACTCATATTTTATTATATCATATATTTAGCATTTGTAAATTATAAATTTCTTCAAATTTCCGTCCTATTTTAACTCAAAATTCCAGACTTTGCAACACGAACTTAAGTTTGTCCTATTTTTATTTAGGACTCTTTTGTAAAAATAAATTAACATATTCGCCAGCATAAAAGACACGAAATAAAACTCCATTATGCTTTGAATTAGCTCCTACAATATCATCATCTTATTCCACAAAAAAAACAGACGTATCTATACATACATCTGTTTTTCTCAACAATAATAGTTGATATGGGAAATATTATTAAAAATAATATGAAAGGGCTTTTAACCATTCTTAAAATCATCTAAGAACTGTTTATATTGTAACATAATTTTAATATTTGTCAATAGTTTTATTGTAAATGTTAAAAAAATATTACATCATTATTTTGTCCTTTTTTTGCCCTTTTTATTTTTCTTTTTCTTGACAGAATATCCAAAACTTCCCAATTGTTCTCCTAATGCAAAATAATTGCCATGGGAATAAGTCAATAAATTCGCCTTATTTAACCAAAACTTCCCGCTTTCATCCAAAAGTTCTGCATCCACCTGGACACCGACGACATCAGCGAGAAACATATGGTGGGAGCCGAGTTCTAATACTTCTCTCACCTTACATTCAATATTCACAGGACATTCTAAAATTCCAGGAGCCTTAATATGCTCACTCTCCATCGGAGTCAGCCGCATCTCCTTAAACTTATCCACATCTCTTCCCGACTTGACTCCACAGTAATCCGTCACTCTCGCAAGCTTTTTCGTAGTGAGATTAACGACAAACTCTCCCGTCTGTCTTATGATATCGTAGGAATATCTCTCTGGTCTAACCGAGATTGACAGCATCGGCGGGTTCGTGCAGACCGTCCCCGCCCATGCAACTGTAATAATATTCGGCTTTTCCTCTTCTCTTTGACAACTTACCATCACCGCTGGCAGCGGATAGAGCATATTTCCCGGCTTAAAGCTCTGTTTTTGCTTCATTTTCTAGACCTCACTCTATTGAAGAACCTTTGAAATCTCCTCAGAAAGCTCCTCCAAGACTTTTTTATCTGCCTTTCCCGGAATCCATCCGATATTCACGATATCTCCCTCATACCTAGGAATCAAATGCATATGGAAATGAAATACGGTCTGCCCAGCAATTGTTCCATTATTCTGCACAATATTCATTCCGTCAAAATCCAATACTTCCTTCATCGCCTTCGCTACTTTCGTAGCCACCACAAAAATCTTTGAGGCAGTATCTTCATCCATGGAAAATACATCATCAAAATGCTTCTTAGGTAAAATAAGAGCATGTCCCTTGGAGGCTGGTCCCAAATCAAAAATTACTCTAAAATCGTCGTCCTCATATAAAGTTGTGGATGGGATTTCTCCCTTTGAAATTTTACAAAAAATACAATCACTCATTTTACTCTCTCCTTTTTTAATTTTATGATATGATAATACCGAATTGCTCCGCACAATGTGCTCCCGCAATTCTCATTCTATTGAATCTAAATCTGAATCTAAGCACGAATCCAAGTCTGAATCTAAGTCTGAATCCAAATATAACTCCATTTCCTCGAACTCTTTCTCCTCCAATTCTTCCTCCTCTAAAACAGGATTTTCACTATACTGTAGAATTAGTACTGAGAATGTCGCAATATTTACTTTAATGGAATCTTCCTTTCCATCCCAATAAATCTTCTGAGAAAAAATACTCTCATGCGTATAGCAGCCCTCTCCGCCATATTTTTCCTCATCGCTATTTAAAATAATGTCATAGACACCCTCTCTCGGTACTCCAACTCGAAAACCAACTCTATCCGTGGAAGAGAAATTGCAGATAAAGAGCAGACATTCTCTGCCATCCTTCGCTCTTCTCACAAAACTTACAATATTCTTCTCAGCATCTGTACAGTTCATCCACTCAAATCCTATCGGCTCATAATCCTGCTCATAAAAAGCTGGATGATTTTTATACAGATAGAGCAAATCCTTTACATAAGTTTGAGATTTTTGGTGAATATCATTCTTCAAAAGATGCCAGTCAATACTCTTATCAAACTCCCATTTCGCCCACTGCATAAAATCTTGTCCCATAAAAAGAAGCTTCTTTCCAGGATGACCAAACAAGAATCCGTACGCCACTCTCATATTGGCGAATCGGTCAAAATATCCTCCTGGCATTCTCTCCAATAAAGAGCCTCTATCTGTTGCGACCTCTTCATGCGATATAGATAAAATAAACTTCTCTGTATAAGCATACATCATACCAAATGTCAGTTTATTTTGCTGTTCTCTTCGGTGGGAGAAATCTGTTTCCATATACTGTAAGACATCATAAACCCATCCTGTATTCCATTTATAATCGAAGCCTAATCCTCCCTCTGAAGATGGTCTACTCACTCCATTCCACGCCGTTTCCTCCTCGGCAATCGTATATCCACCCTCACCGTACTGTTTTACAATGGAATTTAAATGCTTCAAAAACTCGATTGCTGAGTCACTCTCTCCATATCCATTTCTATTCCAATTTCCATGATTTTTATCGGAATTAAAATATATCATAGATGATACGGCATCCACACGCAATCCGTCAATATGGCATTGCCTCAACCAAAATAGAGCACTTCCAATCAGAAAATCCTTCACTTCATTGCATCCATAATCAAAAACTAATGCTTCCTTTAAAGCCTGTCCACCTCGATTCGGGTTCTGATGTTCATAAAGGCAGGTTCCGTCAAACTTAACTAATCCATGCTCTTCTCTCGCAAAATATCCAGGCACCCAATCTATAATAACGCCAATTCCCTCTCGGTGAAAACAATCCACTAAGTACATAAAATCTTCAAGTGAGCCATAGCGTGAGGTCGGAGCATAATATCCCGTAACCTTATACCCCCATGAGTCGTCATCTGGATGCTCCATAATCCCCATAAGCTCTATATGTGTATATCCCATCGAGACAACGTACGAAACCAAATCCTTAGCCATCTCTCGATAGGTCAGCATCTTCTCTCCCTCTTCTTTTCTTCTCCAAGAGCCCGGATGAACCTCATAGATTGACATCGGTCCCTCAAATCCATTATTCCTCTTGCGATTTTCCATCCATTTTTCATCCATCCACTTATATGCCTCGATGTCTGCGACAACAGAAGCGGTACATGGGCGTACCTCCGCCATATTGGCATACGGGTCTGACTTTAAAAAAATCTCGCCTAATTTTGATTTTATCTCAAATTTATATAAATCACCTACCTGAACTCCCGGCATGAAAAGCTCGAATACTCCACTCTGCTCTAATCTCCTCATCGGAGATACTCGACCATCCCACATATTAAAATCGCCCACGACACTGACTCTCTTCGCATTTGGAGCCCAGACAGCAAAATAAACGCCGCTCACTCCATCTATCTTCATCGGATGTGCTCCCAGTTTTCGATAAATTTCATAGTGAGTTCCTTCATTAAATAAATAAATATCTAAATCTGACAACTGTGGCTCAAAGCTATATGCATCTTTTCCTCTCCAAACTGTTCCATCACTATATATCATCTCAATCTCATATGGGACTTCATCCTTTACCGGCAAAAAAACCGAGAACATATCTGTTCTCTCCACAGTCTCCATCGGATAGACAAGCCCATTATCCAAAATCACCCTCATTTTCTCGGCATGAGGCTGATAGCTACTAATCACCTGACCACCAGATACAATATGTCTTCCCAATGTACCATGCGGATTATCACAATCTCCATATTGTATTAAATCTACAATATCTTTTTTTAATACTTGTGCTATTTCTGTACGCATTTGTATCCATCTCCCGTTTTCATAACAATATTTTCCACAAGAATAGTTACTTTATGGATTTCCTCCAAAAAACAGTTGCTCTATGAATTCCAATAAGCCAATTTATTACAGCTTATGGCAAAAAAATTTACTTTACAGTTTTGTCTATGGTTACCATTTTAACACACTCCTGACAAACTGACAATACACACTCAACACAAACTGACGATATTTTAGTGTGTGGAGGGAGACGCGAAGAGAGTCTTGTAGGTGGTGACTCAAAAACGGTCTTAACAGGTGTGTGGAGGGAGACGCAAAGAGAGTCCATCGATATGTACTGGTAAAACAATATTACTTATGATGCGGTGTCCTGTTGTATTTTTTTGTTAACTAATTTTATTTTTTAGTTTACTATATTTTTAGAGTAATTTTCTATTTTTTTTAGAAAAATTTTATTTTTTAGACACACTTTCGACACATTTCGTCTGTATACTAAACATTGTAAGAGCTTTTCATATATTTGAATCCTCTCCCCCTCATAATAAAGTGCCAAAGGCAGATTTCTCGAGAGAATTAATTTACCCCTCGATATAAATTATTTTCTCTTTCTGTCCTTTGGCACTTTTTCTTTTTTTTCTCTAGTCAAGTTTTTTGTATAAAGATAATAGCATAAAATTTATGTAAATAAAAAAGTGGAGAAAATGGAGAACTCACATCGAAATCATATAGTAATTATCATTCTAAAAAGAATTTTTTTATAAAGTTTCGCCAATACCCAGCGAAGAGAGTCCGCAGATATGTCCTCTAAAAACGATAGAGAGTGGAGCGGTT
>JAUUSJ010000107.1 GCA_030841965.1 Blautia sp. | reverse complement strand
TTTTTCTCAACCTTCTTTCTCGGAATTCCTTATATTTGAATTATACAAGAAGCTCTTAATATATTAAACGCCTCTGGCAGCTCATCCAAGCTAGTTGCCCTTAGCATCTTTCCAAACTTCGTGAGTCGAACTTCGTCTGGAAGAAGATTTCCATTCTCATCCTTTTCGTCTGTCATCGTGCGAAATTTATAGAGTTTAAATATCTTTTCATCTTTACCTGGACGCTCCTGCTTAAATAAGATAGGACTTCCTAATTTTATTCTCACAAGAACTGCTACGATAAGATATAGCCAGCTAAATACCAAAATCGCCGCCAACGCACAGAGGATATCTATCGGTCTTTTAAAATACTTCTCATAGATTCCATATGGTTTATGTATATTAGCTATTTTATTTTCCATTTTTCACTCTCCATATAAACTATGCATTACTCAAAACAGCTCTTGATAATCTCAATAACCATATCCTGCTGCTCTATAGTCATCTTATTGTCGCTCGGTAGACATAACCCTCTCTCGAAGATATCCATACCCACATCGAAAGCCTCTCCATCCATATATGCATTCGTCCTTGCTCTCTTGCTGCCTTTTCTGGTCACGAACTCGTTCATCCGATAAATCGGCTGCATATGCATCGGTTTCCAGATTGGACGCCCCTCTGCATTATACTTTGCCAATGTTTCAAGTATTTCCATCGGGCAGCTCTTACCTGCCTCACTTATGTATAAAGACTTTGTCTCGCTTCTTACTTGCCTACACATCGCTTCTTTATCGATTAATAGACAAGATAGCCAAAAATTCGGCTCTGAGTTTTGTGCATCATATGGGTTCATAGATATTGGAAGGTTTTTTAAGCCCTCTTTATACCTCATATAGATTGCTTTTTTTTGTGCGATATGTTCGTCTAAGTGAGGAAATTGTCCTCGGACGACACCTGCAATTACATTACTCATGCGATAATTATAGCCTAGCTCCTCGTGTTGATACCAAGATGCATCTTCACGGCTTTGTGTAGACCATTTTCTCGCTTTATTTGCCGCTTCCAAATCATCTGTTAAAAGCATCCCACCAGCAGAGCCCGTAATAATTTTGTTACCGTTAAAACTAATACAATTATAGTCGCCAAAGCTTCCCGTTTGTCTTCCCTTATATAGGGCACCGAGTGATTCGGCTGCATCTTCTATTATGGTAGCGCCGTACCTATCACAGACTTCCCTAATTTCGTCTATTTTTCCAGGAGTTCCATATAAATGAGCCAAGACAACAACTCTTACCTCTGGATAAATCTCAAACGCTTTCTCTAATGCAATCGGGTCCATATTCCATGTATCACGCTCTGTATCGATAAATACTGGCACGCCACCCTCATATACAACTGGATTCACGGTCGCACCAAAAGTCATATCGGAGCAAAAAACCCTATCTCCTGTTTTTACTCTGGCAAGCTTTACTGCGAGATGAAGAGCTGCGGTCCCCGCTGATAAGGCAACAGCATACTTGCAACCAACCTTCTTGCAGGTCATTTTTTCTACTTCATTAATATTTTCTCCGACTGTGGACATCCAGTTTGTCTTGTATGCCTCCTTGACATATTTTAGCTCCTCCCCATGCATGGTCGGAGAAGATAGCCACAGTTTCTTTTCAAAAGCTTTTCTTTTCATTTTTTTGCACCATCATATTTTCCATCGGTTACTATCCGCTTATCAAGAATGATTGAGCACTGCTGTAACCGCAACTTTCTTGATGAACTGTTCATATTCCTCGGGTTTCTTTATTTTTTCTGTTTCTTCTATCGTTTCTATCTTTTGTTGCGTTTCTGTCTTTTCTGCCTTTTCTATCTTTTGTTTTCCTTCAGCTGGATGAGCTGGATGATAAGTACTTACGATATTCTCCACCAGTTCTCGAATATTCTCTTTATTTTTATACGCAGCAAACATTAACTCATCGAGTTGTTCCAAAAATACCTCTATATCAAACGGTATCGGACATCCGATATGTATCAATTCATTCTGCGTTTTCTTTAGTCCCTCTTCCGCCATCAGCTTTTCTTCAAATAACTTCTCGCCAGGTCGAAGTCCTGTATACTCAATCTTGATATCTACATCCGGCTTATGTCCCGATAATTTAATCAGATTTCGAGCTAAAGTATCGATTTTTACAGGCTCACCCATATCGAGGACGAAAATCTCCCCGCCATTTGCATAGGTACCTGCTTGAAGCACGAGACTGACTGCCTCCGGGATAGTCATAAAATATCGAATAATATCTGGATGCGTGACCGTGACTGGTCCTCCAGCTTCAATCTGTTTCTTAAAGAGTGGAATAACCGAGCCGTTACTTCCCAGCACATTTCCAAATCGAACTGCAACAAATTCCGTCTTCGTGTTTTTTAGCTGTTCCATAGCCTTTGGAACTGTGATAGTATCTTTCATCCAATGAGTAAATAACTGTGGAATCTCATACGCTTTTCCTTCTTTTATCTTACGGTCAAATGCCTGAATTATCATCTCACAGAGACGTTTTGAGGCGCCCATAATATTCGTCGGATTGACTGCCTTATCTGTACTAATTAATACAAAGCGTTTTGCTCCATGTGCCATAGCTGCATAGGCTGTCTTATATGTACCAATCGCATTATTTTTAATTGCCTCACATGGACTGCTCTCCATAAGAGGGACATGCTTATGCGCTGCCGCATGATATACAATCTCTGGGCGGTATTGCGAAAAGACTCCCCAAATCTTCCTGCTATCTCTGACAGAAGCTACAATACATTGACAGTCAAGATTTGGATATTTCTTTTTCAGTTCTTGCTGAATATCGTAGAGACTATTTTCATATATATCGACGATAATTAATTGTCTCGGATGATTTGCCGCAATCTGTCGACAAAGCTCTGAACCGATGGAGCCCCCGCCGCCAGTAACTAAAATCACTTTATTTTGGATATAACCGGAGATTTCATCCATATTGATTTTGATGGAATCACGTCCTAGCAAATCCTCCACTGCAACTTCCTTCATCTTACTCACCGTCACGTCTCCCGTATAGAGCTGATACATACCTGGAAGATTCCGAAGCTGACAGCCTGTTTCCTTGCAAATATTTAGAATATCTCTTTTTTCTTCTGCGCTTGCACTCGGTATCGCCACATAAATTTTCTCAATGCCGTATTTCTCTACTGCTGATAAAATATCATCTCTGCCGCCTACAACTTTCGTTCCCTCCACATATCTTCCCCATTTATTCGGGTCATCATCAATAATACAATAAACTTTCTCACTCGTTTCTTTTGCTATTTTAATATCTCTTAGTATCATTCCCCCAGCTGCTCCTGCGCCAATCAACATAACTCTCTTCATCACAGGACTCGTTCTATCTCGTCTTCCCCGCATCAATAATATAAAACGATACACAAAACGAATTCCGAGAGTTAATAAAAATTGAAGCACAATCCCAAACATATAGTAAGATATCGGCATTCTTCCATATAAGATTGTCATTCCCACGATATGAATGATTAACGTGACAATTGTAGCAACTGATACTCGGTAAAGCTCATTATAACTTGCAAACCGCCAAATGCTTTTATAAAGCTTTAACTCCCAAAATATGATAATGCAAGCTATAAGATAAATCGGCAGGAATTTAAAATAGGATAAGAGATAATCCACTGGTATTTCTCTAAATCGACAGTCAAATCGAAACCATAAAGCAGCAAAATAAGAACAAACAACTGACAATACATCATAAACAATCAAATACGCCGTGACTACTTGCCAGTGCTTTGGCTTGATTATTCTTCCTAAACTCATACTCTCCTATCTCCTCTTACCTCTTCGGCTCAGATATTACATCTATTTTTACCTTTCACTTTCCTATTTCCTTCAATTGCCTATTAAGTATATACTTTAAACTATACAAGACTATTTCTTCGCCTGAAGGGCATGAGACTTGGTATGCCCTATGAATATACTTTTTTCACAATCTCCAGACCAAATTTCATCTCCGTAATTCTTCCAAACATTTCCACTTCTATCACTCCATATCGATTATGTCGGTCCACATATTTTAACTTGCCCGCGTATCCGGCAAACGCTCCCTCTGTTATAATAATCTCGTCACCCTCCATATATCCTCTACTCATCTCAAAAACATAATCTGCATTTCCATGTTTTTTGATAAAGTTTTTCTCTTCTTCTGTCAATGGAATATAGTCTTCTCCCATCTTCAAAATTTTCGTAAACTCCGGGAATTTTTTGAGTTGTAAATATATTTCTTCTATCTGTTCGGTGTCGAGAAAGAGATAACCTGGAAATAGTACTCTCTTTATCACTTTTCTAATTCCTTTTTTCTTATAACTTGCCTCGTACTTTGGACAAAAAAACTTGACCGAAAAATTCATTTCCATATACGACTCACATAATTTTAACATTTTTTCTTCTTGTCCAGTATAGACCTGCACTGCATACCACATAATAGAATCTCCTTTCTTTGCTCTCGAGAGTAACGATCCATCATGTTTGCATGTACATTTATCAACTGTCACAAAAATTTCATTTTTTTCATCTTTTTTATATCTTCTAAAAATGGCATGGCTTCCCCAGCTATCCCATCTATCAATATATGTCAGTTCATAATACGATATGTTGTAGAAATTCACAAACCACGAATCCTCGATGACTTTGCTCAAGACCACTTTGTATAGTTTTATATCTGTTTTCTTTAAAAATCAATTCAATCCAATTCAAAAATCCTCTTGCAAGCAAGCTTGCATCGAATTTTAGACCTCTTGACCCTGGTATCATTCAATTTTTAAATTATATATTACAGAATTTAACTAGTCAAGGCTGACCTCTTCCTTTTACATTCATTTTCCTCCTCTACTGAATCCATCCCAATTTTTTTGCTGAAAAAATTGCAATGCCAGCAAAAACAATAACACCTCCCATTCCATACAAAAAGAAATCTGGCTCTCCTGTCTTAGGAGACGTATCCGTTTTGTCTATCGTCGTAGTCGATGTATTTGGCGTTCCCGTAGGGCTGACCTCCGCCATCGCATTGGTCGATACACCAAATGTCAAAACAATCGCCAACATAGCCATTATCAATATCTTTTTCACGCCCTATTCCTCCTATCTTCTTCATCCACCATCTTACAGAGGCTCTCCCCTCACAGCACCTTGCGATTCTCCAAAATCCTTTGAGGATTCTCCTCCAATAAAAGTCTCATCCCCCTATTCCCAACCCTCCATCTAAGGAAGTCCTCCACCTCTTCCAAATCCGAGGTTCTAAGACAGGGGTCATGGGCATCTGAGGCAACCACCCCCGCCAACTCTTCCTGCAAAATCCAGTCTGCGGTACGTCTGGCCCTCCTTCCAAACTCGCCACAAAAGCTTCCCTTATTCACCTGAAAGATAACCCCCAAATCCTGCCAGCGATATAAGGCAGGCGTCTGTCGCCAAATACAAGGATACCTTTCAGGATGTGCCAAAATAGGTCGATATCCCATAGATAATATCTGTCTCAATCCTTTTTCCATCTCCTCTATCGGCGACTCAAATGGAAATTCCACCAGCGGATAGCGACTTTTATTCAAAGTCAAGAGCTTGCCATCCAAAGACTCTTCCACTCTCTGACTCCATAAGATTTCTGCCCCCGCATAGACCTGTAGTCCTATCTTTTCTTCCTTGATTCTCTGTCTTAATTGTTCCAACTTTCTCTCATATCTCTCCAGCCATTTTCTATCCATCACCTCCCCCAAAGTAGCATGAGAAGTAGCCGCAACCGCATCGACTCCACTTCGCCAGGACTGTTCTGCCATCTCTATCGCATCCTCCATATCAAAAGCTCCATCGTCTAATCCCGGCAATATATGTATATGCAAATCAATCACGGCTCACCTCCTCTTTATATGTACTATTTCCATAGGTGCTATTTCCATACTTGCTATAGCCATACCTGCCATAACCATACCGACCATAACCGTATCTTCCATATCCATAATGTCCCTGTGTCTGCGGGCAGATATTTAATACATATCCCAAGAATCCCGCCTTTCTTCCCTGCAAGAAGGAAAGACCTTCTAAAATCTTCTGACTCGGCACCATATCATATCGGACTACGTATAAAATTGCATCGGCATAATCTGCCAAGATGGCGGCGTCTTGAAAGTTTCCACAGGGCGGCGTATCGATAATGATATAATCCATCTCTTGTCGCATCTGCTCTAAAAATACACCTATATTTTTATGACTGAGCACTGCCGCTGGATTTTGGGCAATCGCATGTCCGCCAGTCAGCCAGATTTTTTTCTCTTTTAACTCCAAAACTGGAAATACCTCGCCTCTCGCCTGAATAAATTCCAGTAACCCATTGCTATTCTTACAATTTAGCAACTCGGCGTCCTCTTGTTTTCTCAAATCTCCATCTACCAACAATACTTGTTTTCCCTTTGTAGCAAACATCTCCGCCAAGTTGACTGCCAGAGTAGATTTGCCCTCGCCAGAAATCGTACTTGTGACCAAGATTACTTTCTGGTTTTTACGCTCCATCTCTCGCTCTAATCTTAATTGTAAGCCTCGAATACTCTCGACATACCCTTCCGATAATCTCTCATCCAAAATGGAAATCCGATTTATCTTTTTCTTCTTTCTCGCCTTAAAGCGAATCTCAGGAAGCGCAGACAAACATTTCAAGCTCGTAAGCGTCCGCATCTCCTCCGGTGTCTTTACTGTCTTTCGCAAAAAAGCAAGTACTCCCAAAATCAAGACACCAACTGCCACCCCTGCCAAAGCTCCCTCAAAGAGAACTCTCCAAAATATAGGACGATTATATGGCTTTTGAGGAAGTTCTGGATTATCAATCATATAAAACGATAATTCGCCGAGAACAAACCGAGCTGCCTCTGGATAAACATCCAAGGCTGCGCGCAAAATCTCTGTCGCATCTTTCGCATTTGTACTTTGTACCGACATTGTCACTACATTCGAGGACTCCATCGCAGACGCCGTTATCGTCCCATTTAAACTATCCTTTTCTAATTTTTCCAAAAGCACACTGCGAAAATACGCGCTATCCAATATATAGGGAAATGTTTTGGACAGCTGGTCCGCCGTACTGCTTGAATAATAAAAATTATAGTTTCCGTCTGAATTTTCGCCTGTTCCAACCGTAAATGTCGCCTCGCATTCATACATCGGCTCATATCCTATATAAGAATAGCCACACCAGACTATCACTCCCATAAAAATACATATCAGGACAATCCACCAGAATTGAAAAAACAGTCTTATGAAATTTTCCAGGATTTCTACTAAATCGATGCCGCCTCCTTCGAGTCGTTCCATATCTCTCTCATTTTTTGTCTGTCCTTCCATTCTCTCTACCTTCTCTCTGCCTCTGCTGTATTTTTATATTCTCTATAAGTTTTATAATTATACCCATATCTCGATTCAAAAAATCCTTCTTCGCGGAAGGCATTGAGTACAAAACCTGCAAAATCCACATTGCTTTGCCATACCAAATCGACGGTATCGTTAATAATGCGGGCATCAGACCAATCTTGACGGACAACGAGCAATACCGTATCCACTTCTTGAATCCAAATCTCTGCGTCCGTCGCCACTGCAATCGGAGAACAATCTATGATAATATAGTCCATCTTTTTTTTGCAGTCGTTCAATAAATTCCTTATCTTTTCACTATCTAAAATTGTCGATACCCTCTCAGATGCATGGTACTGGAAGAGCTGATAGATACCTAATGTCTTATCATATACAATCGCAGATTCTAATTCCTTCTCTCCCTTTAAGACATCGGAAAGCGAAATACTTTCTTTCTCTCTTTTTTCAAAAATTTTATGCTGTGCTGGCTTTCTAAAATCTCCATCTATAAGAAGTACTTTCTTTCGGCGCTCCGCAAGGGATAAAGCAAGATTGGCAGCTATCGTCGATTTTCCCTCATTTTCTCCGACGCTTCCGACAAATAATACTTTTTGCTTTGCCTTTCTCATATGGTGCTCCACTCCCGCCTCTAACTTACGGCAAGCCTCCGCATATCCCATACTGACAACAGGAGAATTTACTAAGATGGACTCTTTTTTCTTCCTGTGGGTAAATCCAATCGTTTTATTCTCATAGGGAATCACACCCTGTATCTTTCCATCGAGCATTCCCTCTGCCGCCTTTGGTGTCTTTACCGTATAGCGCCAAAAATAGAAAAATAATACAATTACAGAAATTCCCAATGCTCCAAGTAGCGCCAACTGATTGCGACGAGAAATTAGCCAAGATGTATTCGAAGGCTCTTCAGGAATAGAGGGTTCTTGCACAACATCCAAAGATGCGTTGGCAAATACATACTCCGAAACTTCATCATAATTTCTCAACGCACAGTTTAAAAAAATATACGCCTGTCTCGGTGACGAGGAAGAGACTTTCAAAACCAAGAGATTCGTCTCGGGAATTTGCTCACAGCTAATCGTCCCCTCCACCGGCTCTCCCGCATCTTTCACAATTAGCTCTCTCAAAGCATCACTCTGAAATACACGACTAAATACATTTGCCATCTGACTCGCCGTAGACAGACCAGAATATATATTGGTATTTCCCTTTGTATTGACGACAAGTGTGGAGGAAGAAACATAAACTGGCTCATACCTTAATTTTCCAATTCCAGTGGCTCCTAGCCATGCTGCCACTCCTGCAAGTAAAATAACCCAAAGATAGCGCAATAATTCTCTACATATTCCAGTATAGCTGATAGAATCCAACTTCATCATATCGCGATTCATCTCGTTCCTCCTTATTCTTGCACAACTACAGTCAACCAATTTTCTCCCTGATTCCCATCACCATCATCTGCCTGATAGCGTATCTCATAAATACCTGATGTATTTACATCGACCTGTCCGGATGCGGATATATTAACCGATTCTACCCTATCTCCCTGACTATCATATACATTATCTAACCATTTATCTGTATCAATAGCTTCTCCCGAGCTTAAGTATACAATCGCTTTTTTCAGACGCACTTCCAGACTGCCCGCTTTGCCGCTTAAAACGTGAACGGGGAGTTGCATCGCCGTGCTATCTCCATAGCTATTCGACACCTCATAGGTGATATGATATTGACCTTCTTTTTGAAAATTTATATTGGAATCTGTTTGCACAATCCAGTCTGTGCGGTCCCCGTCGAGCTTATCTGTCGCCGTCACGCGAGAGCGTAGCTCCTCATAATCTCCCTCTCCCTCATAAAATACCAACGGTTGCGAGAGTTGAAGCCGAGGGGAGGAATAGTCCTCAAACTGTACCCGTCTCGTAAGAGATGCGGATTGATTTCCAGAATCAAATACAACATATGTAATATCGGAGACTCCTTTTTCAATAAATCTCGTGATATCTCCCACCAAAATCTGAGAAGTGAGGTCTCCATCCTTGGCATCGGATGCAGTGAGTCCTTTTAATAGTTCCTCTTCCTCATAGTCACATGAAATTTTTAAAATATCTCGGTCACTCTCTATCACTGGTATCGTTCGGTCTTTTTCTTGTATTTCCTGTATCACAGATACCAAAAAAATACCAACCGCCAGAGCAAAACCTGTCATTACCGCCATCTTTACAATTCTCATTGACCTATCCTTTCTATTTCCTATGTCTCATCATCCATAAACTGTCGAATTTCCTCCTCATTCACCTGTTTTATCCGTCCAGCCTCAATCTTATATACTCGACTGCACATCGAAAAAACACTCGGACGGTGGGCCGTCACGATAATAGTCTGATTCGGCTCTCTCTTCATAATATTTCGCAGTACCCTTCGCTCCGTCGCCATATCAAGTGCACTCGTCGCCTCATCTAAGAGAAGCACTGGCGCATCGGCAAGCAGAGCTCTCGCAATCGAGAGTCGCTGTTTTTGTCCTTCCGAGAAACGTTTGCATCCCCCTTCATTAACTTGGGTATTTATTCCCTCCTCCAAGGGATATACAAACTCCCAGGCACACGCAATTTTCAATGCCTCTATCACCTCATCATCCGTAGCGTCTGGTTTTAACATCCGCATATTGTCAGCGATTGTGCCAGAAAATAAGGTATTCCCCTGCGGAATATAACTAAATAGACATCTGCTGCCAGAAGAAATCGAAATCCTCTTTCCTCCTGGGTTTTCCACCGTAGCATTCCCCGTCTTTATATGATATAATCCCAGCAAAATTCTAAGAGTTGTCGTCTTCCCCTCTCCCGAGGGACCAATTAGACCGACAATCTCACCAGGTGAGGCGACAAGACTCGCATTTTCATAGACAGGCTTATTCTCCCCGTAGGCAAAACTCACCCCGTCCATCTTTACTCGAATTCCCGTCTCCTTCGAGATGCGAAGAAGCTCTCTCGCCTCCCTCTCATCCTCTGTCGATTCTCTCGGAAGACTGATAATCTCGATAATCCGCCCTGCGCTGATACCAGCTCGCATGGCAGTCGGCAATAAATTTAGCACCGAGCTAAAAGAACCCCGAAGCGAACTCGCCATCGACACAAAAAGTGTCATCGTTCCATACGTAATCTGTCCCTGCCAAAGGCGATATGCCGCAAATCCATAACAGGCATACCCAATCAACTGACCGATAAATCCCGTTAAAATCGTCATCCTCGACTGAAAACTATTCTGAATCATTGCTATATTAATAGAATGCTCCTGCACCTCTCTATATTGGTCGATAAAATAGTCAACCAACCCAAACGCCTTAATCATCTGCATATTTTGAAATGTCTCCGTATTAAAAGACGTCTTATGACTCGCAAGCTCCATCTGCTTTCTTTGAAACTCCCTCATCTTCCTCATCGAATACCGCGTACTCATAAAAGAAATCGGTGCACCCGCCAGCGCAATCAGCGCCATAATCGGGTCATTTTCCATCATAACAAGAAAAGCACCGCCAAAAGTAATAATAACCGAGACGACATTTGGTATATAAGTCAAAATACTATTCGAGACAGTAGCTGCATCCCCATTAATCCGAAACATCAAATCTCCTGTGCGATATTTCGATAATTCCTCCCAATCTGTCCTTAAAATCTGAGAGAAAATATCCAAACGAATCTCATTACTCACTTTCATGCTAATCCGAAGCGAAAGTCTCGTCTTAAACGCATTGATAAAAAGCTGGGACACTCCAACCCCGACATAGGCAGCCGCCACTCCCACAATCGACTTCGCACTCTGTCCTGTAACTGCATCAACCAAATCCTTAGAAACCATCGAAGTTCCAAGACCAAGCACCGAGCCAGAAGCTCCAAGAAGCGTATAAATGGCAACCATCAGCCAGTACTGCTTTATGTAACTACCCATCCAAAGCCACTGCGAAGCCAATTCCCGCAATCGGCCTTCCCTAATTCTCTTCCCATAATATCTAATCTTGCCTATCATACTTTATACACAAAGCCCTTTCCACCAGCTTTACTGCCTCCTCGTCCACTCGACAGCCGAGCAAATACACCGGGATATCCGTCAACAAACCATCCAACGTCTCCAGCGCCCTCTCAACCCCCTCCTCATACCACTTTGGCAAAAACAGATTCTGCGTCACCCGCCCAATCATCGAGAGCCCACGAAGTCTCTCCATCCGATTCACAGGCGCCTGCTCCAAAACAATAATTCCAACCAGAGGAACCTCTCGATTCTCACAATAAGGAGACGAACCATGCCAAGGACAACCATGTCCCATATACCGCGTCCCATCATAATGCACCAAAGCCATATCGCCATTAATAATTACGGCATCACGGTACCTCTTCCACTGCTCCGCCTGCGTCGTCTTCCCGATTCCAGAAGGTCCGATAAACATAATTCCCTGACCATTCACATCAATCAGCGACGAATGAAACATAAGTCCATTTCTAGTAGAGAGATGCGTCATAATAATCGCAATCAAAGCCCCCTCTAACCCATCGTCCTTACCATCCAATAATGTGACACAGGCATTTGTCCAGTCAGCGTTTGCACTTACCAAGGCATTTTTACATTTCAATACGGCGGGGCCAGGTTGAGGGGATAAAATATCGACACCGTATTCATGGGGTAGATTGGAGGTAATGGAGATAGATAAATCAATTTTTTTGTTATTATTTGATAATACAAATTTCTGCCATTGACTGGCTAAAAAACTATGATTAATATTATTTATTTGAATACCAACTACAATTTTATTATTACTTACCAACAATAACACATCCTGAATACATCTGACTAAACTCATGATAATCTAACGTTGGATTATCATGAATTGTCATAACATCATGCGCATATTTTTCCATCAATCTATTAATTTCAGCAACAATACCTACATCTTCATCTGCTATTTGGTCTTCCGTATATGTCTTCTGAGGTGTCTCAACTAGCTCTCTGGTACCAGTATACACTCCCATTAACCATTGTTTTATCAAATCATCTGTAGTTTGAATTCCATTTCCCAATGCATATCCCCATCCAACTCCTCCTGGTGCTTGTCCAGATATTCCTCCTGGAAAAATCCATCTAACATTAAGAGTAGTTCCAAATTCAGATTCTACAATTCCTGGAGCACTTGAACCACTTAAATTTGCCATCATAATTCCCGAATCCATATTTGTTCCACCTATACTTGTATAAGGCACTGTCACTTCACCTTGCATATCATCACTCCTCTAATCTCCCATCCTCTTTATATCAATCACCTGCTTTATTTTTCTACAATAATCTTTATCCAGTTTTCCTATTCCGCCACTCAGACAAGCCAAATGTGCGATGCATCTTTTACATTCTTTCTTATAATCGCAGCTATAACAATCTTCTGGCCATCTTAAACTTTCCCAATAATCCAATAATTCTCTCCAACATATTTCTAAGTCCTTCCCTAATACTTGGATATGAGGTTCATTTAAGAAAAGACAAAACCGCATATTTCCATCCCAGCATATATTAAAAGCTGTTCGATATCCGGAACATAGCTGTGCTGGTTTCTTCTCCTCTTTCATCGGTGGAAGCTTATTCCATAATTCTGATGTCTCTTTGGCTCCTTCTTTCTCCCATATTTCTATAGCACAGGTATCTGCCTCACTCTTTGCTCCTCTTAAAGACGGATAACACGACGCACTATAATACCACGGCAGTTGATTCTCTCTCGCATATCGTGCAATATTATCTGCATCTCCCCTATTTTGTTTGATAAAAGTTGTGACTAATTGGATATTATGATGTCTCTGTTTTAACGCCTGAATGCCTGCATTTGTCTTCGTAAACCCCTGTTCTATCCGACATACCTCTCTATATACATCATCATTGGAACCATATAGAGTTATCTTTACCATCTCAGGCGGATACTCATCTAGAACTTCCAATATATCTTCTGTCAACAACGAAGCATTCGTCTGTAACGTCATCTGAAATCCCAGCCTAGATAATCCTACCCATATCTCTTTAAAATCTGGATGCAAGATAGGGTCTCCACCCGTAATACAAAGAGAAAGCACTCCCATCCTCGCCGCCTGCCTACCTATCTCCAGCCACTCATCTTTCGTCAACTCTCTTCCGTCTCCCACTTTTGATATCTGGTCGGCAGGTATATGCACATAACACATTCTACAATCAAACCCACATCGCGGCGTCAATTCAAACGTCGCCTGTATCGGCGTTCCAGCCTCATAAGCCCTTTTCTTTATCTCCGCCAATTTTAATATACCAAATAGATTCTTTTGCATCATTCTTTCTCATCTTTGACTATCTTTTCAGCCATTTCCTTCGTCAATTCAACGGTTACATTCCCCATCATCGGCTCTTTTCTTCCATTCTCCAACATATAGTTTTTATCCAAAAGCCTCATAAATCCACTGATGTCTCTCTCTAATACCTCTCTTGTCACTCCTGAGAAATGTCCCATCGCCACATCAATCAAAGACTCCTCCGTAAATTCTCCCTTCTTCATCTCTTCCCAAAGCCAAGCCGCCGAAGGCGTAATCTGCATCATAGGAGAAATCTTAGAAAGCCGTCCGATTGGCACAACGATATACTCACCCGCAATCTTTCGCAAAACTAAATCTTTCTTTAATTTCATTATCATTTAAGCTCGAACACTCGTGACTTTAGTCATGAGAGAATAGCCACTCTCCTTCCTACCTATTTATTTTTCAGCTTCGATATAAAAATTTCTCACTGAAATCATTCTACTGCATTATAAATCTACCTTCTCCTATTTTCTAGCATTTTGGCACGAATGGTAAAAATCCGTCACGAATTGCATCTTTTACCTCCTCTTTTAGAGTATGAATTATTTTAATTTGCATTAATTTTGTAAAATTGGAAAATATTAGATTTTTTAGAGGTGGAAGGAGACGCAAAGATAGCCAATCAATATATCCTCTGAAAACACGTTCGTTCCCACGGTTTTTCGACATACGCTGATATATGCCGCCTCCCGCAAACTCGCTACGCTCAAACAGTGCTCCAGCGGCAAAGCTAAGTATATCG
>JAUUSJ010000319.1 GCA_030841965.1 Blautia sp. | reverse complement strand
TACCTGACTTTGGTATCAGACATTAAAAAATGGCGTTAGTTTATAAAAAATCAGCAGACTACTGTAATGCAACAATTATAGTTCTGCTGATTTTTCTTGTTTATATTTTGTATTTCAAAATGGATTTAATCTGTGTTTCTGACAGGAAATAGTTTGTGAGTGGGAGTTTTGAACGCAAAGCCAGTTCATGAATAAAATCAGAGGATTTTGTAGTGTTAATATATTTGCTTTCTCCCCTTGTCACTTTGAAATCTTTTATAAACTGAAAGATTTCAGTGGTTGCATATTTATTTTCCAGTATCTTGAACTGAAAAATCCGTTCCAGCAGTACCGTCAGATAGCAGATTAAAAAATGTCCTTTTATCGTTTCTTCCTTCTGAAGAAAGACTGGACGTGCATCCAAATCGGATTTCATGATTTTAAAGGATTCTTCTATCCGCCATAAGTTATGATAGACGTCATAAATGTCGGAATCCTTCATTTCAATCTCTGAAGTTACCAGCAGATTATATCCTGCAAATCGCAAATCTTTGTCTATGGCATCCTGGTTCATGGAAACAGATGCTTTGTTCCCGTTTCCATCTGTAAAGCATACATATTTTCCAGCTTCTGCGTATTCCGTTCTTTTCGCCTGGGATGCAGTGAGTGCCTTTGCTTTTTCAATCATCCGATTGATTTCATATCTCTTTTTGGCAGCGAGGGAAGGACTGTATGTAAGAAGCCTTTTTTCGTGAAGTTTTACAGTATAAATCTTTCCTTCATGTTCCACTTTATAAGGAAATTCATCAATACAGGATTTGTAACGGTAAAGAACTTTCCCTCTTTTGTCTTTCACGTCAACAAAACCATCATCAAGCAATACCCATGTTTTTTCGGTTTCTGGAAGGGATTTGACGGATTTCGAAAAAAGATATCCGTCTCCGTTTTTCCTTGCATGGACAATGTTTTTCGCGCAATTCAAACCTTTATCTGCTACATGGATGGTTTTCCCATTGATATTATTCTGTGACTTTAACAGGTCGATAACATCTCTTAAAACAGGCTTTTCCGATTCGTTTCCCGGAAACATTTTCATGCCGACGGGAATCTGATGGCTGTCTAACAGCAGCCCTAATCCAACGATTGGTTCTTTTCTGTTTTCTTTGCTGGGACCTTTGCGGCGGAAATCATCCTCCCTGTCGATTTCGAAATAAAAGTTTGTACAGTCAAAGTAGTTTTGGGAAGTATCAATACCGAAAACGTGTTTTGTTTGTACCGTAAAAAGTTCTACAAATTTTTCGTAATCGTTTCCCAGAAAAGATAAGCCATCCAGAAGCTGGTCATAGGAATAGCTTATCGGTTCATAAAGGTTGGGAAGAACTTCATGAAAGGTTCTGTATTTACTGCAGGGATTTACAGCCCTGGCATAAATCAGAGAGGAAAGAAGTTCAAACAGGTCATAAGTAAAATCGTTTGTCAGTTTAAAATAATCCACATATTTTTTAATCTGCATTTTTTCAAGGATTGATTTTAAAGGGAAATACCCCAGATGCAGGATAGGAGAAATATCAGAAATTTTTCGGGTTCCTGCATCAGCCTTTTCCAGATTCAGAGCATCCACTTCTTTTTGGAAATGAGAGATTGGGTCTTCGATTCCCTTCTTCTTCCATGTTTCAACAGAACCTAAGGATTGATAGCATTTGTGTGCGGTTCCTTTCTTTTCATGGCTATAAAAACTTTCATCAATAGAAAGATAAGTACGCCCTTTTAATTTCGTTTTTTTTAAATAAAATGCCATAAAATACCTCACTTTTTATATAACGCCACTAACGCCATTATTATAACTCTTAAAAAATAATTTTGCAAGTATTTTGAGAAATAAAAAAAGCCTTATTTTAAGGCATTTGTAAGTGGTAATATGTCATTTGTACTTCGAAAGAATATGGTGCTAACTTCTAAAGACGGG